>BTQE01000004.1:0-60734 GCA_036985715.1 Rhodothermia bacterium | reverse complement strand
TGAGGTTGACCGAATAAATCTGAGGTGCGGGTGCTTTTCGACCATCTCTGAATTTGCCGCTCGCGCCAGAATGGTCATAAAAATGGTTGGCACCGCGCTATACCAAGAAGCCTGCGACAACGCCAGGATTTCGAAAAATGAAGAAGGTGAAAATCCGTTTGTACAAAACACGCTTCCTCCTGCCTTTATAGTGGTCAGGACACAAGTTCTGAGGGCGTGAGCATGAAAATACGGCATCACGTTCAGGCAGCGATCCTTTTCACTGAGCGACAATATCTGAATCCTCGCTTCCGCAGACTTGTATAAATGGAAGTGCCCTATTGGCACTCTCTTCGGCTGAGCGGTCGTGCCCGATGTGTAGAGGATCATGGCGACGTCCTCGGGCTTCGAATAAACTCTAGGGGCCGAATTCTCCGACGAAAGTATCTCTCCATTTAGCATCAACTCGAAAACACCAGAAATACCAGCGTCGGGAATTAGATCCAATATTGGAATATTTCGCTCCTTCGCGACGTCTCGAATTGGCGAATCAAATCCAGACTGAATGACCACTACTCTGGTGTCAAGATCGGAGAGATATGAATCGAACTCAGACCGTTTAAGCGCCGGATTCAGTGGTACGGAAGTGGCTCCCGAAGAGATAGTCAGAAATGCCGTTGCCATCTCGGGACCGCTCGGAACAACAACTGCAACGCGGTCTCCTCTCCCTGTGTTTAGCCCGTTCAGAATACCAACGACGGCTGACGTCTGCCTCTGAAGGCGGCCATACGTCATCGGTGCTCTGTTGATCGACAGGATGGCCAGATTATCCGGCCTCTGTTCCGCATGCGTCTTGATAATACCGGGAATGGAAGCTTCGTTCATTATTCGATTGGTCCTGGATTGCCTTTCGTCGTATAAAAGATCCGACTACACTGCCCAAAGTATTAAATACAGGATGTGAAGGCTGTGACGTTCAAAGACTGTGCCTCCTCTGAGTGTCCGGGACGAGGAGTACCAAAGCGGTGAATCGCCGGTCGAGTAAAAGCTAATTAAATACAATAAACGACTTAAATCAGTCGATTCGCGCGAAAAGGGATGACAGATTGAGCACGCGGACTCTCCGCTAGGAGACCAGCTCAGTTTGAGCAGAATCACGGGCGTCGTTTGCGATCTCATCGACTCTTTTTGAGAGCCTCCGAACAGTCGCCAAACCAAAAAAATCAATGATCGATAGTCGAACTCCTAGTACGCTTTCTACGCGATTAAGTATCTGTGCGACAAGGATCGAATCACCGCCCAGACTCAGATAGCTGTCATCCAGGCCGATTTGTTCGAGCTTCAGCACGTTTTTCCAGATCGCTATCATAGCTTTCTCCGTGTCAGTATCGGGATCTCCGGTGTCCCCTACTCGGACGTTTAAACTTTCGCGCGGAAGTTCGCCCCGAATATCTAGCTGATCCGAGAGGCCGATCCTCCTCAGCTTTCCAGTTGGTCCTTTGGGAATCTCATCTAGAAAAACAACCCGGCGAGGAATCTTGAAGTCGACCAGTCTTTCCGCGACGAAATCCTGAAGTTCTCGCTCACCAACTTTGTTACCCGCCTCAAGAACTACCGCAGCAGCAACTTCCTCACCCGTGTTCTGATCTGGTAATGCAAAAGTAACGGCCTGACGAACAGACGGATGCGCCAGCAGCACCTCGTCGATCTCCCTCGGAGAAATCTTCTCGCCGCCTCGATTGATAATCTCTTTCAGTCGACCTGTGATCGTTAGATACCCATCTTCATCCAGATATCCCTGATCCCCTGTGCGAAACCAACCGTTTGTAAATGCCGCTGCATTTGCCTGGGGATTCCCCGCGTATCCTACTGTCACATTATTGCCTCGAATGACGATCTCCCCAACCTGATCGGCCCCTACAATGACACCGTCTTCATCCATGACAGACACTTCGGGACCTGCTGCGAGACCGACCGTGCCTGGCTTCCGCTGAAGTGGAGGTAATGGGTTACTAGCCATCTGATGGGACGCTTCGGTCATCCCGTATGATTCTATCACAGGAACCCCGAATGCCTGCTCGAGGTCACTCATAACCGTAGGAGGAAGCGAAGCAGAAGACGATCGAATAAATCGAAGATTGATTGCGTTGGTCGAAGACGGATTAGCTTGAACCCGTCCAACGATGGCCTGATGCATCGTGGGAACAGCGCTGTACCACGTAGCACCGGTCCTCGAAAGCTGCTCTAGAAATGACGGTGCAGAGAATCCTGGCGTACAGACAACGCTGGCGCCAGATTGAAACGATGCCAGAACGCATGCCATCAATCCGTGAATGTGAAAAAGTGGCATCACATTCATGCATATGTCTCGATCAGATAGCGCCAGTGATTCGGATATATTTACAGCCGAGGCAACCAGGTTTCCGTGCGAAAGCGGTACTAATTTGGGTCGAGATGTAGTACCCGAAGTATGCAGAACGAGAGCTTCGTCTAATGGTCCAGCAAAATCGGGAGGATCGCGTTTCTTGAGTGTTTCGATTTCGTGACTCAAGGAAAAAAGACCTGAACGGGACGATTCTGGATGAAGTTCGAGTACGGACACGCCCAATCTCGTTGCGACGTCGCGCACCGGAGAGTCGAATCCGGCCTGTACGATTACTGCTTTCGCTTTTAGGTCGGACAGATAGAAGTCAAATTCGGTTGCCTGGAATGATGGATTCAGCGGGGCACAGGAAAATCCGGATGAAATAGCACAAAACGCAGTGGCCATTTCGGGTCCATTTGGAAGAACAACTGCTAGCCGATCATTTCGGGTTAGGCCAATTGCGTTTAGTGCACTTACGGTGTCCGAAATGTGTTCGAACAGTGCTTCGTACGTCAGGGCATGGCTTTTGAGAGAAAGTACTGCGTTCCCATTCGGCCGCGTTTCAGCGTTCGACGCAACAATTCCCGAGATCGTCCCAACCTGTTTCATCTGTAGGTTTAAATTTGTCGTGTGCGTTGATGCATCGTGGGATCGGGTACGCCGTCTTACTAATCCGCGTAGATTCGTCGTCGCTCGGTGAACCTCTGTTTCTCAAAAACTATGCCCTGGAGGCTTATCCGGAGTCGAATCTGTTCGCCAAAGGAACCCGTTTTTCAAATTATTTTTCGTAATTGAAGGACTGGAGACATTCTGCCCTTTGCTGAACCGACAAGATTTTTTCTCGAAATGACAATGATTCTGATGGACTCTCTGTTCAATCTGAAAGTATCAGTTGCTGAGAATGTGCTCTCGCAGAAGATCGGCGACGAGTACGTTCTCTATAATATGAATGACGGTACATATTTCGGGCTGGATGATGTGGGTGCTGAAATGTGGAACGCATTGACGACCCAGCTCACAATTTAATATTCCTTTGATTTACTGTTTGAAAAGTTTGACGTCGAATCGGAACGGCTTGAAAAAGATGTACGGTCCTTTTTGGACTCTCTCTCTGAGGGAGGCCTAATTCGAGTCATAACCCTTCCTGAGACAGAATAATCGACGGCTCTAGACAGGTGGATTATTACTGCCAAGATGGCAGTCTGGGTCATTAGTGGGTAGCAATTCGAAAAATTTATTGCTACACCGCGCGTTCATGGATTGGAAATAGCACTTCCGCTCACGATTCGGCCGATTTTTAACGTATTCGTATATACCCACGTGTATGTGTGCATGCATCGGACTGAAAATCCCAGATGAGCAGCCCCCATTTCGTTATGGATTATTCCCTCACACCAGGTGTTTTACTGCATCTGACCGTTTAAATAGCTTTGATCTGATTAGGAGAGAATGGAAAATATGAAGAAGAAATACAGTAGCCCAAAGTTGCAGGCGTACGGGAATATCGAACAAATCACTCGTGTAGGAAACATCACGAATTTTTCCGGTGCCGGTAGCTGGGGTGACCTAGGAAACTGGAATTGGGATTTTCATCAAGGGGATCGGAACGGTAAGAACGATTTTTCTGGATAAGTACAGAAAACGAATTTCCGACTACATCCTACCGAAACATCGATAAGCTCGCACGCCCTGTAGAGTTCCAGTTCAGGGACCAGGTTGCATCAAAGTCTTTTCCGTCGTCAGGAATTACTCTTCGTAGAGTAGATCCACGGTTTTCTATACCCACGACAGGTCGATTTTTCGAGAATCCGAAGCCTGAGTGATTCGGGCCGTGAAACAAGTTCGCTCGTTATCTCTCTCCGATAACAGCTTCTGGACTTGAACCGTAAATTAGATTTCTGAAACATCTCTATCGACTCGATTGTCCTTGCTTCAGCATTATCGATTTTAGGTATTTGCTCCTCTTGCAGAGATAAATTCGCACGACCTCATGTCTGCTCTGATTCGTGACTCACTAGAGATTCTGAGGCCGCACCTACACGGTCCTATTTTTTCCGACGAATCGGTAGAAAAGCTCTTCGCCGCCGCAGCCCATTTTGGAGACGTTTCCCGCCTTGGATTTGAATGTCGATTGGACCCGAAGAATGATCGCGTCGATTTTTTTCAAGCTATACTCCAAAAGGAAGGAGAGGACAGGATATTTTCAGAGTATTTATCTCGCGCCAATGGCCCTGCTTTCGATAACGAGGCCTGGCACAGACTTAAATCTTATTGTGCCGACTGGACGGATCCTTCCTCACTTATTCACGACCATATTGATGAACTGTGGCTGGAATATGACCTTGACGACACATTGGACTCTGCTCTTCCGTCCCTGTTCATCGGGATAAGTCCGTCCTCATTCAGTGCTGAGAAGAGTCCAGCGATCATCGAAACGATCGTACGTCGACTTCACGGAGCACCTCTTTCTGAATACGTATTCAAAAATCTGAAATCGTGTTTCCGCTCACTTCCCAACGGCGCCCGGCTGCTTCATGTCGGCATTATGCTTTCTCGAACCATGGACGCTCTAAGAGTGAACATCCAACGGATTCATGCCGACAACATTCTTCCTTTTCTGGAGCGGATAGAGTGGACCGGGAATTCGGATGAGTGTGCTGAGTTGATCAGCGTTGGAAAAATATGCTGCGACGATATTCGCATCGATCTAGACGTCGGTCCCGTGATTTATCCTCAAATCGGTCTCGAGTACTTCATTAGTGATGGGCCAAATGTAAGAGACCGGTGGAAACATCTGTTGCAGCGGCTCATCGAACTCGGCCACTGTGACGAGAAAAAAGGTCAGATGCTTCTCGATTGGCCAGGGCATATCGGTCCGCCAAATGTGCAGGAAAAATGGCCGAGTGCGTTACTGCTGGAATCTCTGACGAAGAAGTGGAATCAGTTTGGAGTGTTTGCTCGAACATTAAACCACGTGAAAGTAAATCTGAATCAAGATCGTCGGCCAGAAGCAAAAGCCTATCTCGGATTTCTTCACTCCTGGGTATCTCCGACTCCAACCCAGCACGATTTCCGTCCGTCAACTTGACGACCCTGTGTGTCTGAACCATCGCATGGCCCAGTCATGCTTGAAGGCCTCACGAAGATCACCTTCCGAAATCGAATATCCTTCTCTCCGAGCAAGATCAACTACCGCTTGAAGTTCTGTATCCGTTGCGAGCTCACGAACTTTTTCGCTTAAGCTTTTGTCCTCGCGGACCTTTCCCACAAAATCAAGGGCAGACTGTACTGACATTCGTAATAGACGGTGGATTTCCGAAAAGAGACCACGTGATCTTGGATATTGAACGTAGCCTACTAAAGATGAAGTCCCATTTGGGATCGATAGATTTCCCAATTTACAATGACCCGAAGATTTTACATCCTAAACGTTTGATTTTCGCGAGAGTCCGTCGATAATAGTATTAAATTTCCGACACCCGTTCAGCTGACCCCCCCCGGGCATGAGATTCAGGCACATCCCATTTTTCTTCATTCTGCTCGCTTTTTCGACCGTCGCTACTGCTCAATCTCAAACAGATTTTCCAGAGCGAGGCGAGGGCATTTTCCGACTGCTATCCAGAAACGGAATCACACCTACAAAGGCCGTTTTAGCCGAATTTAGAGATTTGAATGCCGATAAGTTGATCAACGGCTCTGGCCTCCGAAGAGGCGTTGCCTACAGCCTCCCCTCTACCGTGGTGACCAAGACCTACGAAATTTTCGGGGACGAATTCAAGACGGTTACCATTAAAAGCAACACCTTGAAAGGTGTTGTTTACTACATCCTGGGTGGCCACGGTGGTCGAGATCCTGGAGCTATCGGCAGGCGGAACGGTAAGTTTCTATATGAAGATGAGTACGCCTATGACGTTTCCCTCCGCCTAGCGCGCGGACTGATCGCCGAGGGAGCGACGGTCTACATTCTGAATCGCGACGACGAAGGAATCCGTAACCTGGAATACTTCCCGGCTGATCACGACGAGAAGCATCTCGGAGGAAAATACATTGGCAACAGCCAACGCGATCGTCTCCGCCAGCGTGTAAAAGACATCAATCGCCTTGCAGCCAGGCACCGCAATGCCCGCCTTCAACGTGTTGTTGAGCTGCATGTTGACTCCTACAGGAGTACGAAACAGGTAGATGTCGATTTCTACTATAACTCCCGACAGGGCCTTGAACTGGCGAAGACACTGCGAAAAACGATCGGTCAGCAGTATAGCCTAATCCGACCCGATCGCGGATACCGCGGCCGTCTGAAGAAAGGCTCTTACCTGTACATGCTGCGCAATACAGTTCCCGTCACTGCTTTGATTGAATTGGGAAATATTAACCATAAAGGCGACCAACTCCGAATTATCCAGTGGGATAATCGTCAATTCATCGCCGACTGGCTGACCCTCGGGTTCATCGAAGACGCCAAGAAGTCCGCCGTATAAGCGCGTATCATCATCTCCGAACCGCGACGCGAAAGTGTCTCCCGCGAGTTATTAAGAGTAGCGAAACCTGACTAGCTCGGCCGGGCAGCCCATGCTGAACAATATCCAGCCGCTGCACTGGGACCCTCAATCAGTGTACACGTACCGCAACAAACCCCTGATTCGGGAGCATCGAATAGCGATTCGACTATCATTGACGAATGATGGCTGCTTAATCGCCCGTCGGCCCTTCGCCGATACGTCCTTTCTCCACGACGGCGACGCTTAATCCGCGCTGACCCAATTCGTGGGCAGTGCAGCATCCCATAATGCCGCCGCCGATTAGTATCGCGTCGTATGTGTTACTCATAGTGTACGCGCGATCAGACAGCCATTTCCCTAGCCGTTTCCTTTATCAATTCCCAGGCAGCTCGTACGTGTCTTTCCTGCGTATGGGTCTGCCCGATCGACATCCGTATCGTAAACCGTCCGCGCAGCACGGTTTGACTCAAATAGATCTTTCCGCTTGCATTTACAGAGTCCAGAAGCGACTCCGTGAATTCGTCTCCGTCGGTATGTGCAAAACAAACCAACTGCAGGGAAGCGGGAGCAAGCCGTTCAAAATTCGGTTCGTCATCCACCCAACCAGCAAATTTTTGCGCCATGTCAACATGTTCGCGGATGTGCTTCTGAAGACCCTCGACACCGTAATAACGAATAACAAACCAGAGCTTCAGAGACCGAAACCTACGTCCCAACGGGATCTGCCAATCTCGATAGTTATCCTCGCCGGCTGATTTTGATGGAAAATCTCCCAAATACTCTCGATTAATTGCCAGTGCCTGAGTAAGCGTTTCCCGGTGGGCAACAAACAGGCAGTCGCAATCAAAGTTGGTAAACATCCATTTATGAGGGTTGAAGCAGTAACTATCCGCATATTCGAGCCCGTCCTGGATGTAGCGAAATTCCGGACAGATTGCAGCCGTCCCTAGCATCGCAGCATCCACGTGAAACCAGATCCCCTCGCGCTGACAAACCTCCCCCATCGATGTAAGTGGGTCCACGCTGCCGGAAGACGTCGTACCCACAGTTCCGTATACAAGAAACGGCTTGAATCCTTCTGCGATATCCCTTTGAATCTGCTGTTCCAATTCATCCGTGTCCATCACATATGATTCGTCCGTCGGAATAACTCGCATTTGGTCTGACCCAATTCCGGCAATTCGAAGCGCCTTTTCGATGGAAGAATGGCTTTCGTTGGACGCATATGCTACAAGAGAGCGGTCTGCGCCGGCCTGATTCGATTGCCCGTGCGTTGCACGTTCCCGCGCGGCCAACGTAGCACAGAGTGTCGCACTCGACGCAGAATCCTGAATGACGCCTCCACCCGCGTTTGTAGACCTGAATTTTTCCGGGAGGTTTAACATCTCAACAAGCCAATCCAATACGTGGGCCTCCAGCTCGGTGCACGCTGGACTCGTGACCCAGTTCATTCCCTGTACATTGAGCCCGGCTGAAATCAATTCGCCTAGAATTCCAGGACCAGAGCTGTTGCAGGGATAGAAAGCGAAAAAATTCGGGGACTGCCAGTGCGTGATTCCGGGCATGATGAGTTTTTCCATGTCGTCCAGCATCACAGAGATGGATTCTCCTTTCTGAGGCGCGCTGGGTGGTAGCCCGGCTCGGATATCCCCGGATTTGACCTGCGAGAGCACAGGATACGTTTCGATCCATTTATAGTAGTCGGCGATCCAATCGATCACCTCCTTTCCATATTCCCGAAATTCATCCGGGGTCATGTGATATCCCAACATGCGAAACGTCCTTATAGCATGATAATTAGTCTGCGCTCACGGACTCCCAGAGGACTTCAGCCAGATGCTTTGGCCTCCGACCCGTCCCGTGCTCGATTTGCTGTCTGCAGCTCACCCCAGAAACACAGATTGTCGACTCATCGGGAGCATTTCGCACGGCCGGAAAGAGCCGATCCTCTCCCACCCTCATAGATAGATCGTAGTGCTCGGCTTCAAAACCAAATGAACCCGCCATGCCGCAACAACCGGATTCAATTTCGTGAACCGAATACGAGTCGGGTAAACCCATCGCTGCAAGGCTTGCCGCCGTTCCGATCATTGATTTCTGATGACAATGTCCGTGAAAAAAAATCTGTTTCGGTTCATCACGGAATCGAACGGCCAATTTCCCTTCTGCGGCCGCCACTGAAACAAACTCGTCAAACATGAAAGCAGCACTCGCAATTTTACCTATCCGGTGGTCGTTCGGAAGAAGTGCGGCGTACTCGTCGCGAAACGTGAGCAGGCAACTGGGCTCCAGACCGATGATGGGGAGGCCGAGTTCTACGAATGGATAAAGTTTTTCTACCGTTTCCAGGGCCGCTTCTCTCGCGCGGTCAATGAGTCCCTTTGAAAGCATCGGGCGCCCGCAACACCCGTGACCAGGAAGTATGACTTCGTAACCCGCTGCCTCCAGAAATTTCGTTGCAGAAATGGCCACGTTCGGATAGTTGAACGTGTTGAAGGTATCGTTGAAGAGTACGACACGACCAGCGGTTGCAGCAGTTCGAGGACGATTCCTGAACCAGTCTGTGAACGGTTCACGTGCAAACGGAGGGAAACTCCTCTTGGAAGAAATACCGATGGATCGTTCCATGGCCCACCGGATGGGACGACTCCGGAGCATAGCGTTGGCGATCCCCGCTTTCTTTCCACTAAACCGTCGATTTGACTGGGCAACGTTCGCGAACAGCTTCGATCGCCGGGAAACGCCGTGAATAGACTGATAATGGGCCAGAAACTCCATTTTGAGCTTCGTCATATCCACCGACGACGGACATTCTGATGCACAGGCTTTGCACTCAAGGCATAAATCCATGGTCTCGAACAGCCGCTTATCGGCCAGACCATTGGCTTCAATTTCTCCCGACAAAACAGCACGCAGGGCATTGGCTCGACCTCGCGTTGAATGCTCCTCTTCCCGCGTTGCCATAAAACTGGGACACATCGTCCCCGACCCAATCTTCCGGCAAACTCCGGCACCATTGCACATTTCGACAGCGCGATCAAAGCCCTGGTCTTCCGAAAAGTCCAGGTGCGTCACGATCCGAACGGCAGAATAATCCTTACCATATCGAAGATTCTCCGTCATCGGCTTTGCGTCTACTATATTTCCCGGATTCAACAGATTCCCGGGATCGAAAATCGATTTGACGGACCGGTAGAGCCCATACAACTTTTCACCGAAAAACTGCTCGTTGAACGCACTCCTGGCTCGCCCGTCTCCATGTTCGCTCGACAACGCACCGCCGAATCCGTGCAGGAGATCAATCGCAAACGACGTGATCTCCGGTAGTTTGGAAATCTCTTTCGCGTCTTTCGTATTGATCAGAGGACGAATATGCACGCAACCGGCGCTGGCGTGAGCGTAGTAAGCGACTTTCGTCCCCAATTGTCTACAGAATTCCTCAACGCCGGTCACGTACTCGGTGAGATGCTTAGGTGGGACTGCGGCGTCCTCGATAAACGGGATGGGTTTGTAATCTCCTTTCAGGCTCATCAAGAAACCCAGGCCCATCTTGCGCACGCTCCATACATCGCGTTGACCTTCAGACTCTAGAACGCGAACCACTTCGCCCGCCCCTGACGATGTTCCAGATAGCAGTTTCTCGAGTTGATCGATTTTCGATACTACCTCTGCGGCGTTCTCACCGCAATATTCTGTAATCAGAACACAGTCCGGCTCTCCGGCCACGAATGATTCAAGTTTATTCCGCCAGGCCGGTACACCACGGCACAGGGACATCCCAAGATGATCCAATAGCTCGATCGCGGACGGATCCGTTTCGAGAATGGATAAAACGGATTCCAAAGCAGAGTTCAATGCATCGAAGTGAACTATCGCCAGTCCTGTGCAGGAAGGTATCGGAACCAGATTCAGGGTGACATCCTCAATGATAGCGAGCGTGCCTTCACCGCCACAGACCAGCTTTGACAGATTGAATCTCGGATTCTGAGGAACGCGAAATGAGGGACCCTCCCCGACCAATCGATCAAGATTATATCCGCCCGAGCGTCTCCAGTGTCGGGGCGTCTCTTCTTGAATTATCGATTCGTTGCCGGGATTCTGCACCAGGATCAGCAGCTCACGATACAATCGCCCTTCTGCAGATTGCAGCTTCGTTTTCCGTTTGGCCTCATCCGTGCTCAAAGGGCCAAGCCGAGCGCGAAAGCCGTCGCTCAGGATCACATTCATATCCACGACGTGGTCAGCGGTCATTCCGTATACAATCGAATGGGCGCCGGTTGAATTATTCGATACAATCCCGCCAATGGCAGCTCGATTGGCGCTGGCAGGATCTGGTCCGAACTGCAAGCCATACGGTGCAAGACGTGCATTAAGCGAACCGAGGATAACGCCCGGTTCCACCTTTGCCGTGCGAGCGTCGGCATTTACTTCGAGAACCCGATCCAAGTACCGCGTGAAATCGACGACGATGGCTTCACCGACAGCCTGTCCTGCGAGACTACTCCCCGCCGTGCGCGCAAGAACAGGGACATGGAATTCACTCGCTGATTCAATCACCGCGTGAACATCTTCCGGGTTCCGGGGGATAACCACTGCGAGAGGATCGACCTGATAGATGCTGGCATCGGTGCTGTAAAACATCCGACTATACGCATCGGTCCGAAGATCTCCTGCCACTTCCGAGCGGATCTTCTCCAAACAGTCCTGCACAGCCGAATGATTTCGCATTAGATAACCCGGTACCATTTCTGCATATCGACACCTCATACCGAAGGAGGTTATGACGCACAACGGTTTGTTGCCACCTTTCCTTCAGGATTTCGAACGCATACATTGAATCGACCCCTATCTTTGGGAAATCGAATCCAAACACGACATAAAATGCCGAAAATAGGTCAGTATTCCGTTCATACAATTGAAACAGGACGGTTGGGATTGGATGGCGGAGCCATGTTTGGAATTGTACCCAAGGCTCTCTGGGAGCGCCGCATCCCATCTGACAGGTTGAATAGAATCTCTCTCCATATGCGCTGCCTGCTTTTGGAGAGCTCTGACAGGCTCATCTTAATTGACAACGGTCTGGGCGACAAGTATTCAGCTCGATTTTCCGAATTGTATGCGATTGATGATTCAGAGATGAACCTGCCGGGTGCGTTGCAGTCGGCAGGTTTCAGCTTCGAGGATGTGACGGACGTGATTCTTACGCATTTGCATTTTGACCATTGCGGCGGCAGCACAAGACGCCACGAAGATCGGCTGGAAGTCTCCTTCCCAAATGCACAATATCTAGTACAAAAAGGTCACTGGGAATGGGCCAATGTATCTAATGTGAGGGAGAAGGCCTCTTTTCTCGCCGAAAATTTGGATCCGCTCGCCGAATCCGGACAACTCACTCTGATCGAAGGACAGCAAGAGCTGTTTCCGGGCGTGGAAGTTATTCCGGTAGACGGCCATACCAGGGAGATGCAGATTGTCAAAATCTCCGACGCCGAGCACACACTCGTTTTCGTTGCGGATCTCTTACCGACGCACGCTCATCTTAGCCCCGCCTGGAATATGTCCTACGACCTGTGGCCGATGACCACCATTGACGAGAAAGAAAAATTTCTAACGGACGCCGTTGACGGTGGGTGGCATTTGTTTTTCGAACACGATCCGGAGATCACCGTTGCTGATGTCGAGGTGACGGAGCGAGGCCTGAAGGTCGCAAACCCTCGGCCCCTTGACGAATTGTAGATCGCGTTAACGAATAGCCGCGTCAATGGGTGGACCTGTCTCTCGGACATTGGTGTAGACGAGGCCGAGAAGTGCTGCAACCGTAGCAGCGATCTGATTCTGAAAGAACTGCCCTGAGGCTGTAAATTCTCCTCCGGCGGGTGTATCCGGTCCCAGAATAGCCATCCATATGAACGCCGAGCCCACCCAATCTGACCCGTGTCCAATCCACCGATCCGCGTACCCCCGACCATGATCGGTCGTGATCACCAGCGACGTTTTTCCCTTGTACGTTTCGTCTTCCTGAAGCCAAATCCACAGGTCTCTGATAAAGTCATCGGTCTGGCGAGTGGCTTTCAGGTACGCGCCATAGTCGTCGCTATGAGCATACTCGTCTGTGTCACCAAAGCCGATGTACAGCAGCCTGGGTCTCTTTCTGGCCAGGTATTCCATGGCCATATAGTGGGTAAACACGTCGAAGCGTTCCCAGGCCCAGGGCGTGGCCACCTCCACTTGCAGCCGGTTCAAAAAAGCTTCCCGATCCGTTATCTGGCCCGACGTTGCTTCAAATCCTGCGTTAACCGGCACTCCACTTCTTTCTTCATTGATGATGAAGGGGAAAACATCCCAGGAAGTAAAGGCGGCGACACGCCCGATAAAGCCTGGCTGTTGGTTGACCCACTCAAGAACCGTCACATTCTTGTTCGGAACCTTGTCGTTGCTGTCGATTGAATCGTCTGCAAATCCGGTCAGGATTTCGTTATACCCGGGGTATGAAAAAGCGCCACGGTTTGTAACGTCCACGCGGTTTCCGACCGATCGATTACCGAAAACGATTCCTTCATTGACCACGGTATCCCAGAAAAACGGCATCAATAACTGGCGCCGTTCGTCGGAAGATTCGGACGAAAATTCCTCAGCGGCGGCCCCAGCTTTCCAGAGTAATCTGGGGTCTGCTCCCGAGAACACTTCTTGCCATCTAAGACCATCCAATGTGATCAGAATGACATTCTCGGTCTTAAGCTCCTGCGCATGAACCAGCGAAACAGAATAGAAACACAAAAGAGCAATTTTGAGAAACTGTTTCATTCGTCTTTTTCTGTTTCAGTCCCATGATCATCGATGACACGAATATTCCCTTCTTGAGTGATTTCGATCTCCATACCGGATTTGAGTCGGCTGAACGTTTCTTCGCCGACGGCAATCACGGGAAAAGACTTTCGGTACATCTCATCGGCTACGATCGACGCCAGTGCCAGATACGGATCCGGTGCGGTCGTAATAATCCCCGCCGGAGCAACCCCGGCGCGAACAGACTCGATGAGAATTCCGGTCGTCGTACTCGATCCGCGGGTAAAAGGAATCGCAATAATTTTCCCCGCCCCGATCTCACCGGACATTGGATGTCGTCGATCGATGATTTCGCCCGTGGCCTGATCATATCCGCCCCAGAAGCTTAATGGCTCCGTACTCGCCAGCAACTCTGAGCGTGCCGATCCTGCTACGATCACTTTTCCGTTGATTACTGCATCCATAGCGACTCGTCTCTGATGACCCGGCCCTCGAGAGCGGACCGTACACAATCCTGCAGGCTCCCATACGTGACGTCCGCATTCAAAAGACCGGGCGAATAATAGGCGTACTTGGCTGAATTGGTCATCAGGCTCCTAATTCGTTCGGGAAGCATGGGTGTAGCAAGCGGGCATGTGTCAACCGTAATCCGTCCTCCGAAGGATTTTAATGAGTCAAGCAGCCCAAGCTCGTCCGCGATCATCCGGACACTACGACTGCACGTGACAAGAAAATCCACATCGGCATGTCGGACTCTGTTCTCGAGCAACGGTGAAAGTGTTCGAAACTCGTCCAGTGAAAAATGAGGACTGCCGAGCACAACCAAATCCAGCGCGTCGCTCGACGCTGTCGTAAGGCGCCGGTACGCGTCCACGAGTTGAATCATGCGAATTTCAGTCGTCTTTTCGACGGCACGGTTATGAAACGCCTGCTCTATCGTCCCAGCCTCAGGAGTACTACCCACCAGATGATATAACGCCACCGCTCCCGCAGAAGACGCCCCCGCACAGATGGCTTTGTGTCTATCCTCGGTAACTTCGGCGTCCACACCTGTAATCACAGGCACGCCGTCCGGTTCGAGTCCGCCGACCAAATAGCCCAGGACGGGATAAAACGAATCATCATCCTGGAGAGCGAGCGGAATATCAATCAGCTTGAGCAGCGCGGTACCGGCGCGGTTTTCTTCCAGGTGTAAGCCTGTCGCCGGCACACGTCCTGTGATGGCAGCGCAGATGTCCAGAAGATCTGGATAACGCTCGGTGCGTGCACCAATGACCGAATTGTAGAAACAGATGGCGTTGGACTCACCGGCAGCGATCTGTTGGCCAAAAACGGGTCTGTGCTCGGTTTGATACGGAGCGCAGGTCCACGTGGGAATGCATCCCATCGCCTCATAGGCAATCATTTGCCGTTTCGCGTTTTCGGCGTGCTGCCTCGGTACGGCCCAATCCTGCCAGCCGTATTCGTCTACTCCTGTTACATTCAGCGTAGAAGGAACGGACACTCGCGCCCCGAGATCAACCAATCGCTCGGCATACTCCATGGTCGCAATGCCCATATAGATGGAAGAGTCTACATGAGCCGCGGTGATATCCATGAGTTCATCAACCCCGTACACTTCAGCCATCCGAACGAGGATGGACATGGCCATGGATGCCCCAGGACCATTTTCACCTCCAAGAGCCGCCTGATCTGAGTCCGATAATCGGAGAGACATAGCTTCTATGTGAATATTCGCTCGGTAGTAAATTCTGCCTGGATCAGACCTCCAGCCTCTGTCTCACAAGAAATCATACCATTTGTAGGATGAAGATCCTCGTATTACGCGTCATAGTCGGATCAAGTGGGATTGAGAGCATTCGCGAGAAGAAAATAATTTAACCATTTCCCGTCATCCCTGAATCGTTCTTGACGATTTAGATGAGCGTTTATTTCCCAGGAGCGGACACGAGAACGAGCGAACGGAAACGCCTGGTTTTGCTTATTTTACTGCACGGGACCAGACCTGTTCAGGTATCGACTCCTGTGCCCGACTATCACCCATTTCCAGTCTGATGACGCTGTGAAGACACCAGAATCTACTCCTTCACTGGAAGAAGCAACAATTCTCACCGAACGCTACCGCGAAGAGGTGGCAACGTTAACACGAGAGCGCGATGACGCTCTGGCAGTCCTCCGCCATGCCCAATCGCAGCTTGCGAAAACACAGGCACGGACCGGAATCGGCACCTGGGAGCTCGTGTTGGAAACGGGTGAAATAATCTGGTCGGATGAGACGTATAGAATTCATGGTTTGGATTCCAATTCGTTTATACCAACGACTCGTTCGATCATGGCCATGGTGGTTGAAGAAGACCGGGCGCGCGTACAGACCCATATTCGCAGGGAAGGTGCGGAGATGGTCGGACTTTCCATTATGTATCGTATCCGTCGCCCGGACGGTACGGTGCGAATCCTACATACCAAAGCGGTAGTAGAGGACGGAGAAGATGGCGCATCACCCAGACGCTATGGGACAACGCAGGATGTGACGGATGGAAAATCGATTGAGGCGTCGTCTATTAGATGGGAAGAAGCGAAGAAGGGTTCCTCGAGTTTAAAGTCTCCTCTATACATCGCGTTCTGTGACACGGAGGGAACGGTTACGCATGTAAACTTGGCATTTTCGAGTCTCACGCCGAGCGTGCGTGTGGGCGACTCGATCTTCTCATTTTCACCGTACTTCAGAGAGGATTTCCTAAAACCCATTCTTGAGCGTGTCGAGGAACCGTTGCTCTTTCACAAATTCGAATTCAACTATCCGTCTAACGGAATCGGGGCGTCACCTTTTGTTGCGATAGTTGAACCGATTATTACAGATGATAGTCTAGAGGGTTACTCATTCTACATTATCCGAAAAATTGATCGCCCGGATATTGAAAAAGTTCAGTCTGAGAGTCAACGATCCCTGTCAGAAGCGTTGCGAATTGCCCACATTGGGCACTGGGAAAGAGACCTGTCTGAAGAACAATCCACGTATTCCGACCAGGCCTTGAAGATTCTCGGGGTTGAACCGGAAACGTTTATCCCGTCTACCGACAATTTTATTCGCTTGGTACATCCCGATGATGTCCCAGACGTGGGAGCTGCGCTCAAATCCTTATATGAGGACGGCATTCCGTTCGAGATACAGTTTCGCATAGTGCGGCCAGACGGAGACATCAGGTATTTGCTCTCCCAAGCCGAACGCTTTGGAGATGAGGCCACGGGAATGAAAGCACTTGGAACCGTCCTTGACATAACGGATCATCATCTTATGCTTAACAGCCTACGGCAATCTGAAATGCGTTTCAGTACGCTGTTTGAGGAAACGAAGCATGCTCATGAACAACTCCTTCGGCTTTCACGTCGCCTCTCAACAGTTCAGGAGGAAGAGCGCCGAAGAATCGCGCTGGATCTGCATGACGAAGCGGGCGGTCTTCTAACCGCCATTCAACTGGCATTGCAAATGATCAGTCAGCTGTCAGACAAACCCGACGATAATGTGGTGCGAGCGGAGCGATTTGTTGATCAGCTGATCGATCGGATAGATCACTTTACCCATCAGTTACGGCCTGCATCGCTGGATCAGCTCGGACTCCATTCGACCCTATTGACCCATTTCAGGGAATTCGAGGATCGGCACGGCATAGCCCTCGATGTAGATGTAGACCTGGACGACGACGGAAGCATTCGCCAGGAACTGCAGATTGCAGCTTTTCGAATTACGCAAGAAGCGCTCAACAACGTCGCCCGACACGCGTTCGTGCGGGCCGCTTCGGTTAGCGTGAGGAGCCAGAATGGCGAGCTTGAGATTGTCGTCGCGGACAAGGGAGTTGGTACCGTAGGCTCGAACAGCAATCCACCCGATAGTATCGGTCTGGATGGAATGAGAGAGAGAGCGGTCCTATTGGGTGGATCTCTCGAGATAGAAAGTATTGCCGGTAAAGGCACAACGATGCGAGCTCGGCTTCCCATATAGAATGTTCGACAACGATGTCGTGATATCAACTGCAATTACGTTATATAAACGGGTAGTACTATCGAAACTTCGCCTGCGGGTATCGGAATGGCCACCGTTGTCCTCGTTGAGGATCATCCTATCGTTCGAGAAGGGATTCGCGCGTTTCTGACCCAGACGACCGAACACAAAGTTGTTGCCGAATGTGGCGACGGTGCAACTGCCCTGGAACTCGTAAAAGAACATCGCCCCGACGTTCTCATTGCTGATCTTCGAATGCCCGGTCTAGACGGGTTGGAAGTAACTCGGCGTGTTCAGCAAGACTTCCCTTCCACTGTCGTCGTGGTCCTCTCGATGTATTCGAGTGATTCTTATGTCTCCCGCGCGTTTCGAAACGGTGCGCTTGGCTACGTCCTCAAGAATTCAGACATCAAGGAGCTGAACGACGCCATCGCAAGTGCGCTGAGTGGAAAACGTTTCATCAGCACAGGCTTGGCAGCTCGTTCTCAGCGAGATCCGATACCTGCGGACCGCTACGAATTGCTTACAGCTCGAGAACGCGAGGTACTTCAGCTGGTTGGTGAAGGCTTGTCCGCAGCCGAGATCTCGGAAAAACTCTCGATCAGTGCCAGAACGGTTGAAAAGCATCGGTCCAATATCATGAAAAAGCTGGAGGTAAAGAATCACGCGGACATGATTCGATTTGCTCTCCAACGCGGCCTTATTCCACTTGAGATTGACGGCGATCGGACCTCCAGCTAGGCCCGAGAGTCTTTTCCCGAACGAATTACCGACTCTTTCTCCGCCTTCAGAAGTGAGGTGTGCAGGGCCCGAATTGATTCCGGCGGTGCTTCAAGAAACCTGTGTAATATATTCGCAGATCGAACTGAAGAAATTTGTCGAGATGTCGAAGTTAGTCGGGATTGATGTCGGTGGTACGTTTACAGACTACGTGTATCTCGTCGACGGGGAGCTCGAGATACTCAAACTCCCCACCGATCGGGAAAAGCCAGGCCTTAGTATCCGTACTGGACTGGACCAGATCCAGTCCGAATCACAAGCCCCGATCGTACACGGCACAACGATTGCAACGAATGCGATCCTGGAACGGCGTGGAGCAGTGACGGCATTGGTCTCAACGGCTGGGTTCGAAGACGTTCTCGAACTCGCCCGACAACAGCGGCCCGAGCTCTATCAGTTCAGTCAGCGTCGACTCGAATCCATGGTACCCGCTCAATTGAGATTCGGCGTTCGGGAACGAACAAATGCTGTTGGCGAAACGCTCCTCCCATTGAGCAGCGAAGACGTCGATGAGTTGATTGAAAGGCTGGTTGAATCGGGAACTGAAAGCGTCGCGATTTCTCTTCTGTTTTCATTCGCCAACGATCACCACGAGCAGGAGATTGAGGCCCGACTCCGTGCTGCCCTGCCGGAGTTGGACATTTCGGCAAGCAGTCAACTTCTTCCCGAGTATCGAGAATATGAGCGGACGGCAACGACGGTCGCCAACGCCTTTCTGAGTCCGGTCGTTCGCCGTTACCTGGAAGAACTTTCAAGTTCAATCGGTGATCGTCCGATTTCAATCATGCACTCTGGAGCAGGTCTTAGTGACCTGAAAACGGCCTCGCGTGAAGCCGCCAAGCTCGTGTTGAGTGGTCCGGCTGCCGGTGTAATCGGCGCTTTTGATGTCGGCCGGCGTTCTGGACTTCCAGATCCGATTCGCATTCTGTCGCTTGATATGGGTGGGACCAGTGCAGACGTCTGTCTTTGTGAGGGGCATATTCCGGTTTCTCCGAACACCGTTGTCGGCGACACGCCCATCCGGTTCCCAGCCGTAGATGTACATTCCGTCGGGGCAGGTGGCGGTAGCATTGCCTGGGTTGATGATGGCGGTGTATTGAGAGTAGGTCCACAGAGTGCAGGTGCGCAGCCGGGCCCGGCATGCTATGGTCTAGGTGGTACAAGGCCCACGGTCACCGACGCCAATCTCGTCGTCGGGAGGATGCTTCCCGAACACCAGTTCGGTGGAAGTCAGTGCCTGAATCTGAATCCGGACCTCTCAGAAACTGCAATCGGAGAGATCAGCGAAATCCTGAAGCTGAGCGTGACCGATACGGCTCTCGGAATTTTGCAGATTGCGAATTCGACAATGGAACGGGCTTTGAGAAAAGTGTCCGTCGCACGCGGCTACGATCCGCGAATTTTTACACTGATACCTTTCGGCGGTGCGGGTCCGCTGCACGCGTGCGCCCTCGCCACGTCGTTGAATATTCCGGAGATCCTCCTCGCTGTCCATCCAGGCGTCCTCAGTGCCGTAGGTCTCTGTCTGACTGACGCTGTGTATACACGGTCTTTGTCCATCCTCGAGTCGTTGGTGGATCTGAGAAAGGACCCGTCGAATTTCGTTGAGAAGGGGGAAACATTGGCCTCAGAAGTCGCTGACTACTTTCTTAATTCAGGCCAGAAAGCCGCATTGACGTGGTCGGCCGACGTGCGCTACAAGGGTCAGAGCCACGAATTGATTTTGGATATACACGCCCCGTCTGACCACGAAGCGTTATCTCGTCTGGAGAATGATTTTCATCGTGTACATGAGAAGCAATTTGGATACAGTCTCAAAGAAGCCAGAATAGAACTGGTCACGCTGAGGGTTGCCGGGCGTATTTCAAGTGAATCATTCGAAATCCAGATTCCTAACAGTTCATCATCGGTTGAGCATTCTCCGGTTTCATCCCGATCCGCTTCATCCCGATCCGCTTCATCCCGATCCATATGGTTTGATCGCACCGCGCCGATTGATACCCCCGTTCTGAACCGATTCAATCTCAAACCAGGTACGACAATGACAGGCCCGGCTCTTATCCTTCAGACCGACACGACCATTCTGGTCGAACCGGGTTGGGAGTTTATGGCAGACGAGTCGGGGCTGCTTCGACTTTCAAAAAAAAGCGGGTTCAGCGAGAACGAATGACGGCCTACGATCCTATATCGCTCGAGGTCTACCGGCACCGGTTCGAAGGGATCGCCGAAGAAATGGGTACCGCCCTCAAGCGCACCGCGTTTTCCGCCAACATCAAGGAACGGCTCGATTTCTCGTGCGCCCTGTTCGACGCCGAAGGAAAACTCGTTGCCCAGGCAGCCCACATCCCGGTGCATCTGGGAGCCATGTCCGAGTCGGTTCAGGCTGGGCTGGAGCGCGTTGAGGCCTGGTCCCGTGGAGATGTTGTTGTTCTGAATGATCCGTACATGGGCGGCACCCATTTGCCCGATCTCACGATGATTTCTCCGGTATTTGAAGACGTCGCCAATGCGCCTCTCTTTTTCGTCGCGAGTCGCGCACACCATTCCGACGTCGGGGGAATGTCTCCCGGCTCCTTACCGCTATCGACTGAAATATTCCAGGAGGGCCTCATCCTCCCTCCCGTTCGCCTGGTGTCGGATGGAAAAATCAATCAGGACCTTCTCGACGTGATACTTAGAAATGTCAGAACACCAGACGAGAGAAAGGGAGACCTTGCTGCACAGATGGGTGCAAATGAGGCCGGCGCCACCCGATTGTTGGAGCTATTTCAATCCTTCGGCGCCGAAGAGGTCGCATGTTATGCGAGGCACCTTCAGGAGTATTCTGAGAACCGGATGCATTCAATGATCGGTGCATGGCCGGATGGAGACGGGGTGTTTGAAGATGATCTTGATTTGATCGTGGACGGAATCGCAGCACGTCAAATTATTCGAGTCAATGCGACGGTCAGCGGAGAAACTGTAGAATTTGATTTTGAAGGATCTTCCCCATCAGGCCCGCATGCGTATAACGCAGTCCTCGCAATTACGCAGTCAGCGTGTTATTACGTCGTCCGATGTCTTTCGACCGATGATATTCCGGTAAATGATGGCTGTTTTCGACCTGTTTCTCTTCGTGCTCCCGAGGGTTCGATCGTAAACGCAAACGCGCCTTCTGCCGTTGCAGCCGGAAACGTAGAAACCTCTCAGCGAATAGTGGATGCCGTGCTGGGAGCAATGGCAATCATTCTTCCGGATCGAATCCCAGCCGCCTCTCAGGGAACGATGAACAACGTAACGATGGGTCAAACATCCGCAAGTGGAACCGATCCTTACGTGTATTATGAAACCATCGCTGGAGGACTCGGGGCTTCGCCAGATGCTGACGGGCTGAATTGTGTTCACGTTCATATGACGAATACCATGAACACGCCGATTGAGGCCTTCGAGCATGCTTATCCTATCCGGATTACCGAATATGCCAGACGAATTGGAACGGGCGGCAACGGAATCCACAGCGGAGGCGATGGCGTGATTCGGGAATATGAGTTTCTCGAGTCAACGCGGGTAACCATGCAGAGTACCCGGCGTGAATCTGCACCGTGGGGTCTAAATGGTGGAAGCAACGGAGCGCCAGGCTTGAACTCTCGCTTTTCGAGCGATGGAAAGAAAACTCGTCTACCTGCTCAATTTTCGGAAACATTCCACCGAGGAGAGCGACTGAGAGTTGAAACTCCGGGCGGAGGGGGGTGGGGAAAGCCAACTGACGATAGCTGATCGTCAACTGACGCTGTGGAACTAAGGGTTCTGAAGTCCACCCAGGAATTGGGTGGGGGTTTTTGGGGAGCAGGAGGTTGCCGTTCCCAGGGACTGGACCTTTACGTTTGACCCCATTGCATGAACTGAACGGAAATTATGACGCACTCCATTTCGTATTTCTCCATCCTGAAAAGGTGGGGGCTGACCCTGCTGATCGCCACCATGTCGGTTTCTACGGCATTCTCGCCCGCTCAGGCCCAAATCGTCAGCAAGGAGGCGCGTTCTACTCCTACAACGACACAACGGGTTCGCCTGGTAGCGAATGACACGTACCTGGCTGGCTGGTTACACCGTTTCTTTTACGGTAGCAAATACCGAGAGGTATGGGCGACTCCCGTTGAGGTAGACGTTCTGGATCTCGGCGAGTATGCTGGCGGGCTCACGCTCATCCGAGGCGGAGGAATGGGCCAATCAAAGACGTTGCATTTGCAGGGAGCAAACGGCCGTCGATATGTTTTTCGCCCGGTCAACAAGGAGATATTATTACCGGAAATGTTCGATCGCAGCATCATCCAATCAGTCGTACAGGACCTCAAAGTGAGCGCGTTTCATCCGGCGGCGGCACTCATAGTGGCTCCCCTGTCTGAGGCGCTCGACATCTTGCATGTGACGCCGAGGTTGTATGTGATGCCAGACGCCCCACCCCTTGACAGCCTGAGTCAACTCTATGCTGGGATGCTGGGACAACTTGAAGAGCGTCCGGATGATGAAACCGACAGGAATCCTGGTTTCGCCGGCGCGAAAAGAGTTGCTGGAACAGATAGGCTGCTCGAACACCTGAAGGAAAGCTCGTATCACCGCGTGGACGCAGCCGCGGTTTTAAAAGTTCGGCTCTTCGATATCTTGCTGGGAGACAGAGATCGCCATTTTGATCAGTGGAGATGGGCTCGGTATGACGAAGGGCCATTACACATTTGGCGGCCCGTTCCACGAGATCGTGACGAGGCGTTCGTTGGAAACGATGGCCTCATCTGGAGCATAGTTCGTCTCTTCAGGCACAACGTCACGGGATTCGGTTATGAAATGGAGAGCGTGCGGGGCGTTACCGAATTAGGCTGGGACTTCGACCGTCTGGTCCTGGCCGAACTCGCTAAGCCTACCTGGGATTCTCTTGCCACCTGGATACAATCCCAGTTGACTGATGCGATTATTGAGGATGCCGTTCGACAGCTCCCCCCCGAGTACTATGAACAAGGAGGGGACGAACTCATTCGCATTCTTCGCCACAGACGCAGTCTGCTCTCCGAAATCTCGAACGAGTATTATGCTTTCTTGAGCAAGGAAGTAGAGATCGATGCATCCGACGATTCAGAAGATGTAATGATTACACACCACGACGATGGATCGGTAAACGTAGCCGTCTATCGAATTCAAAAGGATGGTACCAAAGAAAACCAACCCTACATCGAACGCCGTTTTTATCCTGATGAAACGCGCGAAATTCGCCTTTACGTAGGGGGTGGCGACGATTTCGTTCAGGTAGTCGGGGCTGTTAAGCATGCGATCACCGTACGCGTCATTGGAGCTGGAGGTGATGATGTTTTTGTCGACACGACAGGCACGAGTGGGAAAGCCACCCGGTTCTACGATTATCGAGGCACTAACCAAGCGACTATCTCGGGCGCAGCCACGCTCGATACCCGGAAATACAAGCGTCCCCTCTATACCCTCAGCGTCGCGCGCAAGTACGCACTCGATTGGGGATATGACGTGATACCAGCGCCCGTGCTCGGGTATAATACGGACCACGGGCTCGTGCTCGGAGGAGGTATTGAACGCACCCGGTACGGATTTCGTAAATTTCCGTACGCCAACCGCATGACGTTCCGCGCTGGAGTATCAACCAGTCGTCGGTTTCTCTTCGATTACAAAGCCGAATTTCCCGAAGCAATCGGAAAACTGTGGCTGACCGTGCGGGCGCGGATATCGGGCGTAGATCCGTTTCGATTCTTCGGATTCGGTAATGAGACAACCAAAACCAGGTCCACAAATTATTACCTCGTCAGGCAGCAGAAATACACGCTTGTGCCCTCTATTAGCCTGACCCTTTCCTCCAATCTGCGGGCGTCAGTAGGACCGATTTTTAAACTGATTAACAACCGGGAAGACACGGCACGATTTCTCGGTGACGTGGCGCCAGCCACGTATGGAAGCGGTTGGTTCACCCAGTTCGGTACTCAGGCAGCACTGAGCTTCGACACGCGGGACCACCGTACCGCCCCAACACGGGGCGTTTCTTTAAGTGCGGGTGGCAGCTTTTACCCGGCGCTCGGAGATGTAGCAAAAGCCTTCAGCGAGGTTCACGGAGCTGCGGCAACCTATTTAAGCGTCTCTGGGACGCTTCAACCGGTACTCGCACTCCGGTTGGGCGCGAAAAAAGTATGGGGCCGATTCCCCTTCCACGAAGCAGCGTTTATCGGCGGGCGTAACACAGTGCGTGGCCTGACTAATCTGAGATTCGCAGGCGACGCATCCGTATACGGGAATGCGGATTTTCGCGTCCGAGTCTCCCGTTTCAGGTTCCTCGCCCCAACGGAGTGGGGCCTGATCGCCCTGGCAGATGCGGGCAGGGTGTTCCTGGATGGCGAATCTTCGAATACGTGGCACGGGACCGGCGGTGGCGGGATCTGGTTCGCGCCGCTTGATTACAAATACACGTTTAGTGTCACGTTTGCTAGAGGGCCCGAACAATCAAAAATAAACGTGAGAGCCGGATTCATGTTCTAGATCCAGTGTCTCCGCTCTAATAAGAAGAAGCCTTAGCTCATAGCGAATACGACGTTCCAAGATTGTGTCGTGGAGCTAAGGGGATTCGAACCCCTGACCTCCTGGGTGCGATCCAGGCACTCTACCAACTGAGCTATAGCCCCGAAAAAGGGTGGCGTGAACGAAGGGTTAATCATGCTGTTCCAGTCACTCAATATACATTCTGATCGTGCCCTCGTCGCTCCTGTCGTCATACATTCGGAGCGTGCCTTCGTCGCTCCCATCGTCGCCATATTCGCATCCAACGGATCTAAATCAATCAGAATCCAGGATCGTGTACACGTCTGTTTTCGTTCGTTTTTTAATCTAAAATGGTCGAAATATGAATCAGTTCGACTATTTGCGTCGAACAATCACACCTACATACGGGTATCACTTGGCTTCTGGGAGTAAAATCCTCGGTTTGATTTCGTTTCTGATCACTTTTTGGCCGTACTTCATATGAGCGAATTAAACCCACCCACTGACCAGGACCTTTTCGGCGCCCGGCACACATTTGACACGGGTAGCGGCACGGGCGTCATGTATAGGTTGGATCGGCTCAAAGAATCAGGATTTGACCGGATCGACCGGCTTCCGTTCTCCATTAAGGTCCTTCTCGAATGTGCACTAAGGAATTGCGACGATTTTCTTGTAACAAAGGAAGACGTAGAACAATTGGCCAGGTACGACCCGAGTGCTCCCGCCCGCGTCGAGATACCATTCCTTCCCGCTCGAGTACTTCTACAGGATTTTACGGGTGTGCCCGCGGTCGTTGACCTCGCCGCCATGCGATCTGCCATGGCCCGACTTGGCGGTGATCCCAACGAGATCAATCCCCGCATACCTGTAGATTTAGTCATCGATCATTCTGTCCAGGTTGATGCGTTCGGGGCGTCAGATGCACTTCAGATTAACGCGGAAAAAGAATTTTATCGCAATCGCGAGCGGTATGAGTTTTTGCGCTGGGGAAAACAAGCGTTCGATAACTTTTCAGTCGTACCACCTGCCAGTGGAATCTGTCATCAGGTGAATCTCGAATACCTGGGTCGCTGTGTCTGGAGCAAGGAAGAGGACGCGGGCTCTACCGTGTATTACCCGGACACACTCGTCGGAACAGATAGTCATACGACCATGATCGACGGCCTGGGTGTTGTCGGTTGGGGTGTGGGCGGCATTGAGGCCGAGGCCGTCATGCTCGGGCAGCCCGTATATATGCTCATGCCGGAAGTAGTCGGGTTCAAACTCACGGGACATATACCTGACGGCGCCACCGCCACCGACCTTGTCCTAACCATTACCGAGACGCTTAGAGAATATGGTGTCGTAGGCAAGTTTGTCGAATTTTTTGGACCCGGAGTCGGAAACATGAGCGTTCCAGACCGGGCGACGATCGCCAACATGTCGCCCGAATACGGCGCAACCATGGGCTTCTTTCCTGTCGATCAAGAGACCCTCGACTTCTTGCTCCGTACTGGCCGCGCTCCTGAATTGGTGAAAATGGTTGAGAGGTATACCAGAGGACAGGGACTATTCAGGACGGACGTTTCGAAAGATCCTGAGTTCATGGATGTACTCGAATTGGATATGACCTCTGTTGTCCCCAGCCTGTCCGGGCCTAAGCGTCCCCAGGACAGAATTGCCCTTCCTCATTTGAAGAATCGTTTTGCCAAATCCCTGTCGGATCCAGCCGGACCGCATGGATTCGGATTACCCGAAAACCGATTGTACGACACAGGTGAGTTTGTGCTCGACAATGGCGAAGTGTCTGAACTGCACCATGGCGATGTAGCCATTGCTGCAATTACGAGCTGCACGAATACGAGTAATCCTACGGTGATGATTGGAGCGGGACTGGTGGCCAAAAAGGCCGTTGAGAGGGGTCTCAAAGTCAAACCCCATGTCAAAACCAGCCTTGCTCCCGGCTCAAAGGTAGTTACCGGGTATTTGGACGAAGCCGGATTGACGTCCTACCTGGATATGCTTGGATTCAGCGTCGTCGGGTATGGGTGCACCACGTGTATTGGGAACTCTGGCCCGCTCCCTGAAGCCACGGCAAATGCCGTCAAAGGAGCAGATTTAATTGTTGCGGGTGTTCTATCGGGGAATCGGAATTTCGAAGGCCGCATTCATCAATTGGTTCAGGCAAATTATCTGGCATCTCCCCCGCTGGTGGTCGCATACGCGCTCGCTGGAACGGTAAATCTCGATTTAACTCGAGATCCGCTTGGTACCGGATCCGATGGTTCAGACGTCTATTTGAAAGATATCTGGCCTTCGGCAAATGAAATACAGGAACTGGTCAACAGCAGCGTGAAACCGGAAATGTTCATCGAAGAATATAGCGGCATTGAGGATTCGAATGAGACCTGGAATGCGATTCAGATTCCAGAGGGGTCCATTTATGAATGGAATACCGAATCCACGTATGTCCAGGAACCTCCGTTCTTCAAGGAGCTGACTTCAGAGATTCCCTCGATCCAGTCGATCGAAGATGCGCGTGTGCTCGTCAAGGTGGGTCACTCGACCACTACGGATCATATATCACCGGCCGGTGCTATCGCTCCGGACAGCCCTGCCGCCGACTATTTGCTGGGAAGTAACGTCCCGTATCTGGACTTCAATTCTTACGGTTCAAGGCGCGGAAATCATGAAGTGATGATGCGCGGTACGTTCGCGAATATTCGAATCAAGAATCACCTTCTGCCAGGCACGGAGGGCGGAGTTACAGTCCATCATTCTTCTGGAAATACGATGTCGATCTATGATGCATCGATGAAATACCACGATGAAGGCACGTCGCTCGTTGTCCTGGCCGGGAAGGACTACGGAATGGGTTCCAGTCGAGACTGGGCAGCGAAAGGCACGCTACTCCTTGGTGTTAAAGCAGTGATTGCTGAGAGTTTTGAACGCATTCACCGTTCCAACCTGATCGGCATGGGTGTGCTTCCGCTTCAGTACGACGAAAACGAGACAGCAGAATCGATCGGCCTCGATGGAACAGAGATTTTTTCCATTCCCGTTTCCAACGACCTGCAGGCTGGTCAGTCCATTCTCGTGACGGCCGGGAAGCCCGACGGATCAGAGATCACGTTCGAGACCCGGTGCCGCATCGACACGCCTGTCGAAGTGGAATACTTCCGACATGGCGGTATTCTCCACTTCGTATTAAGAGAATTTTTAAATACGGCTGCCGTCGGAACTTGATTTAACTACTGGACGGTTTCCAGAAGGAGTACTCCATTCTCACCGGCCTCAAAGGCAGCTTCTCCAAAAGAGACCATAGAAATCTTGCCGGTATACGCATCCCTGAGGATCGTGTCGTCAGGAAAGTACTTGCGAACATTGAGTTGAGTGCGACCGGTCGCCCCCATCACTACGATGATCTCATCTACATTCGCGCCGATTCGCACACCGCGGTAAAACGCGTACGGATCGTCGTTGATCTTTTCATGCACACCTGCAGCAACAGACGGATGCTGAGCCCGAAACTGACCCAATTTGGACCAGTGACTACGAACTCGTTCGTCGGCGTCATCCCAGTTCATGGGTGAGGGCGAATCTCCATCAATGCTACGGTTTTCGCCCTGGGGTCGGGCGGTCTCATCGCCGTAAAAAATCTGGATCACCCCAGGTAGGAGAAAGAGCTCCGTCCCCGCATCGATGAGATCTGTTCGATCGTAAAGCTCGGAAGCTGCCGAAGAGACGAACGATACAATATTGTATGTCGGATCCGCCGTAATACTGGCGCTATAATCTGCATAAATGGAATCCAGATCATCATCCCCGTTTGCGAAGCCAAAATTCGTTGTGGCATCTACGCCCGCATCATGGAATTGTGATTTTTCCGGGCCATGATCCTGGACGTCCGCCATTAGCCAGAACTCAAGGTCATCCCTGGATTTGGTCGGGTGTTCTGATTTCCATTCCCTGAGGGCGGCGACCCCCTCTGCCTTTAAGACAGAGAACAGATCTTTCTTTATCGATTCTGCGTCTCGGACTCGAAACGCATCAACTCCGAAAATGCGAACCCAGTCTGTCAACCATTTGATGGCCATATAGTCCGAGTTAACCGGATAGCCGGAACGGTCGAAGTATCGAATCAGGGAGCTTGTCATTTCTGAACCTGAGTCACCCCACTTCTCATCGAGAATCTCACGAATCAAAGGGCCGCGCTCAGATGACACCGAATCGATAGCGAATTCTTCGGTCCGTTCAGGAAGCGTGACCTCCATGATGACCCGTAGATCCTGCTCGTGCGCTGTATCGACCAGGCGTTCAAATTCATCCACCGTGCCAAATGAGGGTGAAATATCCGTGTAGTCCACCGGCCAGATCGACGAATACGCGTCGCCAGATGAGCTACGCGGATTGACCAATGAAATAGAGATCGCATCTACCCCAAGGCTACTGAAATAACCCTCCTCGATCTTAGCCAATATTCCTGCAAAATCACCGCCAAACTGACTACTTGACGCACTGGACGAAATACGTGCGTCCAGCTGCCTGTCGGCCTGGTCATTCGAGGGATCGCCGTTGTAAAATTGGTCCGTGATGATCGCATAGATGGTGGACCGATCCCAGGAGAACTCAAATGTCTGTCCATGAGCCACGCCTGAACAGAACAGAGCAATAAATATGACAAACAGAGGAATACTTACCGGACCGTTTCGCATTGCGGCTGAAAATTCGTGCTCACAGAAACTATACGCTTCAAATAAAGAGTACGCAGTTACTATTTGCAGACTTACAGGTTCTGCGCAGAATCAGCGCGAGCGAATAATGGGTGCAGTTCCTATGAAGTGATTCAGGCAATAGCTGAAGCAGCTGCACCTTGCCTGACACGACTGAATATCCCGTTTGAATTGACATGGCCAACATAGCGACCCAGCACACGCACTTCCTCGAATACGTCCGGTCGAATATGTATATCTGAATACTCACTGTTGGCTGGTTCAAGACGGAGACCATATTCATCATAGAAGACTCGCTTGAGTGAAGTCTCACCATTATAAAGTATGGCTCCGATTTCGCCGTTCGGAATATCATCGTCCATCAGAAGGACGTAGTCCCCATCAGAGATTTCTTCTCCCTGCATAGACGTTCCAGAAACCCGAATGGCAAATATGCGATCGAGTTGCGGAAAGATCATCGACAGCGTGATGGTTCCCAGGTCTTCCTCAACCGCCTCCTGCAGTCGACCGGCGGCGATCACACCCTTGATTGGAATCCCTGAAACGGCCTGACCGTCTTCCTCACGGAATCGGTATCCTTCCTCATCACGCAGCAGAAATCCCTTTCTGTTTAGCGCCTGAAGATTTTGAGTAACACTATTGGGTGAACGAAAGTCGAAATGTTCGCTCATCTCCCGGTACGTTGGCCAGACACCCTGGTTGGATACATAGTCACGTATGTACTGCAAAAAGTCCTGTTGTTTGGGCGTTAGGTATCGTCGAGACATTGCTGAGGAAGCTGCTGAGAAAGAAGCTGAGGATGAATTTGATGAGTCCGAAGTTACTCATATGTTACATATATGACGAACGTACGAATTCAGGCAACGAAGTGCAACTTGGGACTTCGCTTTACCCAATTTCCAATTGAGCAAACACACGAGACGCTCTGTCAGGGACGATATCGCCGAAATGGGTTTTCATGTAAGCACAAATCAGGTCCCCCACCTCCTGCATCGTCTCAGGTCGCAGCGACATCTGTGTCACTTTTTCAATCGGTGCACGCGCGAGGATGGCAAAAGCACGAAGAGCTGATCGTGACGCTCTCTGCTCCGACCCACTTGCCGGAGCTCCCTTTCGAATCTCTCCGGACTCCAGGTCCAGCGTCCCTCCACGATCCGTCAGGTCAGCCACTCTCTCTCTATCAAATACGGGAGCGAAACCACATTCGGACGCAAGGGATAGTTGATAATACGGAAATAGATTCTGGTACCGTTCCGCTACGAGATCCAGGCAAGTCAGCACCCTCGTCAACAGCAGAAACACATTCCGATTCTGTTCACTGTCGTGCATGATTGCGTTCGTCAGCTCGATGACCTTCAGACCTACCTCGATCCGACTCAGTTCGTCGCGAATCGTCCGAAAAGTTTGCGAGTGGCTGGCATCAGTAATTGACTGGAGCTCACGGGACGGTTTGATGTAAATAATGGCCTGGATGTGAGTCAGTGGGTCAAGTGTAGAGCCAAATCTATTTTTACTCGAACGTGCACCTTTTGCCAGAACAGAGAGCTTGCCCATTTCAGCCGTATATAGGGTCACGATCCGGCTGGTCTCACCATAATCCAGAGCACGAAGCACGATGGCTTCCGTCTTAATAATCGCTGGCTTCGAAAGCATAGGGTTTGGTCAATTCCCGATTGAACTCAAGGATGTGCGGGCACCGACGAGGTTACGTTCCAGGGACAGGATGTGTCAAGGGAGTAATCAATTTCATTCGCCTTTCCAGCATAGAATTGTGGCGCAAGTGGTTATACCGATTTCAGGAAGTAGCCGGCCTCACCGAAAAGGAATGCCGCGCCTACTTTCTCGTAAGCGCACTGCTCCTCATCGGAGCATTTGCCCGTTATCTCCCGAAATCATCGATGGTTTTTGATCAAGATTACTATGCACCCCTATACGAAGAATTCGAACGGCTATCTGCCCGTGCAGATAGTTTCGATAGAGCTGAAGAACTCAATATCCGAATTAAGAACCCGGTAAGACATGCGCGCGCTTTTATCAATTTGAACACGGCCTCGCGTGAAGAACTCCAATCCCTTCCGAGGGTTGGCCCAGCCCTGTCTGGGCGCATTCTCGCGCTTCGAGAACGATTGGGTTCGTTTCTAGACGTTTCCGACTTGTTGATGGTTCAGGGAATCGGTGAGAAAACCCTGGAACTCATCCGAGACTCTGTTTATGTTGAGGCAATCAGTCCGAATGAGGAGCTATGATACTGGCAACCTGGAAGGCGGAGTTGATTCCTGATTGGACTCTGCCGGCACAGTCGAACTTGCGTCTGTGATAGTCTCATCGGTCCAGTTCTCGGCTACGCGTTCTTCCCTTTTTAAGAAAAAGTACACCGGTACCAGAAGCGCGGCGGCCAGGGCAAAAAACCCGATGAGTGTAACTCCAATAACGAAATAATAGCTATCCATCCGAATGCCGGTGACGTTGGAAACGGATTACCGCCGGATCTCCGGATCGTTCCGGCTAGCTTTTCTCCATGACATATTGGACTTCCTGTCTGGCTGCAATGAAAATGAACATGGCGACGAATGGCAGGGTCCAAAGGCCGTAAAAAATCCCATAGATTCCAAATCCAACAGCAAGGAACTGCCCGATCAAAGAAGCAAAATGAGTTGCATTCCTGTAATCCAGCTGGGTAGCCAAGCCCGCGCGAAGCACTCTCCCTCCGTCCATGGGAAACGCCGGGAGCATATTGAAAACGACCAATCCGAGATTAATCCACATGAGCAGCCCTAAGACGCTGGCTTGTGTCGTCATGGCCTCCGAGAGCGTAACCGAGGAGCTGAACATGTTATTGACGATCCAGAGCACCCCGGCAATCCCCAAATTCACGGCCGGGCCGGCGATCGCAATAAGAAATTCCTCCTTGGGCTCACGCGGCATCGTCTTGAGTCGGGCAACACCTCCAATCGGATACATGGTGATATCCAACGTTGGGATCCCGTAATGCCGGGCCATAAAGGCGTGTCCAAGTTCGTGCGCGACAACACACCCGAATACGGAGACAACCAACGCGACACCGGAAAGAGCGGCAATTATGGAGAGACCCTGGTATAGATAAAATCCAAACAGTCCAACCAACATTATCAGAAACGTCCAGTGGGCAAATATTCCGATGCCACTAACCGTTCCGAGTCTCAAGTTAGATTTCACCACTCAGCCCTCATCTCTTGTTCTAGTTGTTCGCGTTCGCTTCCGACGAGCGTTTATGAGAGTGTCCTTACGAGGTCAACCAAGTAATTGTGTCACTATAAGTACATCGTAGAGCGCGTGCGTCCAGGCCGCTACACCAAATCCACGAATCAGAAAGATGGCATTGAGTGCAAGTCCGAAAATAAATCGAAACATGAACGACGTCATCTCGAATGGGTCTCCGAGCGAACCGATATAATGAACGGCGCTGAAAGCGAGCGCGCCCACGATGGCAGCAAGTATATACGGCCCGATCTTACCGGAGGAGAAGTGCTTGAACACCCAGAATAAGCCACCGACAAGTACGACTCTGAATACCAGTTCTTCGTAGAGCCCCGCTCCGATTGAAAGGACAAGCATTTTAGCCGTACCAATATCAGCACCAGCAAGTATCGGAACCGTGGTTGTTACTGCCGCTGAGAAAATAAATCCAACGACGTTTGAGACCAGCACCGCAACGACAACTGCGTAAAGCAGACTTTCGGCTATCATCCCTGCGAAATATTCTGGAAAGATGGGAATACGCTTTTTTCGCTCGGCAAGAAAGACAAAGACGCCGATGCTCAGAACGAGAATGCCGAGAGAAAACACACCCGTCCCTCCCAGTGCTGAAAGCGCCTGTTTGATCCAGACATCCGCTCCAACCCGAACCTGCGATACAGCTCCGTCATTGACGGCCAGGATCAGTCCTTCATAAAGAAGAAAGAGAGGCAACGCAGCCAGAAAACCGTAGGTCGCGGTACGGGACAGACTGAAATAGCTCGTCGATCGGTCAGATTCGGAATCAAAATTGCCCGGACCAAGATTGCCTGAACCAAGATTGCCTGAACCAAAATCGCCCGGTCCATTACCTCGCGCCGAATACGTTCCGTCAGTCAACTCCATAAACCATTCGAATCTGAACACGCGTCTCTTGAGAGGCCTCCATTGACAAATGTCGTGCGAGCGCGCGCGACACATCGACGAGTAGCGGCCGTTCGCTAAACCCGCGATCTGTGACCTCGGCAAAGGTCTCCCGTCCTGAGACGACTTCCCGAACCCATACGATACTTCCTATCGGAAAGTTGGGATGGCTTATTGTATATCCGTTTGGATCGTATGCGTCTCCGTTCGTCATAAGTCGATTCTCAAAAACCTCAGGATAAACGACAGCAAAGCCTTCCATAATGGTATCGCTCCCAAGTTCGTCCAAGGACACGTTCATGCGGACTCCCTGGCCCGGTATCACGAGGCTGGCGCCAGCTCGAAGACCTGTACCGCTCATCCCGTTGGCCCTTTGTATTTCTGCAACGGAGATGCCGAAACGACGAGATATTCCCATAAGCGTATCACCCCGACGAACGACATAAGACGTCGAAGACTTATTGGCGGGAATCAGGAAATCCTCTCCTGCACGAAGAACTCCTCCGCTTATTCCATTCATCTCTTCGAGGAGCTCGATCGACGTACCCAACTCCATTGCTAACTCGTACAGCGTATCCCCTTCCAGCAAAACGTATGTCGCCGTGTCTGTAGTATCAGTCTGTCGGGCATAGACGGACGACCCACCGATCAAAAAGACTGTAACCGAAACCGGAAGAACGAATCGGAGCAACGCGAAAAAAACGATCCGCCGGTCACTCATAGCCAATGCCTTCAGCTTCCAGAAGAGCCGATTGTAGTTCTGCCCGTGCGTGCATATCGGATTGAACCCTGGCAACGTTGATTCCTCTTGTGAATACCTGGATCGCCCGTTCATTTTGATCGAGTCGCTCGTACAATTTGCCAAGATGGTAGTACGTTCCCACATATTCCGGGTCATGCGACACGAGATCCTCAAAGGCAATTCGCGCCTTCTCTTCATTTCCAAGCTTCAGGTACTCGGTCGCGAGGGCAAATCGAATGAATGAGTCATCTGGATCTTCGTCGTGGTACTCCAATAGCTTTTTGAGTCTGTCCATTATCCCAGCCGAAGATCAACTCCTACCACCCGCCGCCGGCACCGCCACCACCGAAGCTGCCACCACCGCCACCAAATCCACCGCCAAATCCGCCACCAAATCCACCACCCATGCCACGTCCATGCCCACCTGCCAGACTTGACCAGAACAGGATCGGCAGAATACTACTTCCATGCCTGTATTTCTTGCCTCCCTTCCCACCTCCTCGGCGGCTGTTTGCAACCAGGGAGTACAAGACAAACACGACCACCAGGAAGATGTTGAACAGAGCTGTAGCTGGAATTCCTTTCCTTTCCGACTCAGCCAAACGGTCGAATTCTCCAGCCGCACCCATGATCAGCAGGTCAATGGCCGAAGAAACGCCTTCAAAAAACTCACCCCGACGAAAACTCGGGAGCATTACATTTCGGACGATATCTCCCGCGAGTGCGTCAGTTACAGCTCCCTCCAATCCATAGCCGGTCCCAATAAAAACTTGTCGATCCCGCTTCGAAAGAAGTATCACCAAACCATTATTCTGTCCTTGCTGACCCACGCCCCAATCCCTTCCCAATTGGATTGCGTATTGTGACGCCTCGTAGCCGCCCAGATCTGGAAGCGTAACGACGACGATCTGAGTCGATGTTGTGTCGGCATACGTAGAGAGCTTATGTGTCAGCGTCTTCTCCTGCGTACTGGAAAAGAAGTCCCCCTGGTCGGTTACCCATTTCCCAGTGGGTGCAATGACCTGAATTCGCTGCGCGAGAGCAGACGACGAAACAAGTAGGAAGCCGACGAAAACGGTCGATATTCTAAGTAGACGAATCATGCTTTTATAGCTGCGATCGACGTTAATTGAAATCGACCTGGGGTGCTTTCTCCGCGCCGCCCTGAGCCTCAAATGGAATCCGGCGATCAAACCCGGTTACACCGGCAATAATGGATCCCGGAAACTGACGGACTTTTGTGTTATATGTGGCCACAAAGTTGTTGTAGTCTCTCCGGGCGACAGTTATTCGATTTTCCGTTCCTTCCAGCTGCGTTTGAAGGGTTTGAAACGCCTCTGTTGCCCGGAGTTGCGGATAATTCTCCGAGACCACCAGGAGTCGACCGAGTGCACCTCCCAGGGATGCCTGAGCTGCCATGAACTCCTGTACACGACTCGGATTCGAGAGATCATCCGCCGAGAGATTGATCGACGTTGCACGCGCTCGGGCTTCGGTCACCGCTACCAACGTCTCGCTTTCAAAATCTGCAGCTCCCCGAACCGTATTGACCAGGTTTGGGATTAGATCCGCGCGTCTCTGATATTGCGTCTCTACGTCGGCCCAACTTTGCGAAACGGCCTCCTCCTGACTCACCAACTCGTTGTAGGTCCCAATACCGGTGTACGCGAAAATGCCCACCACCAGGAGGATCGCCCCAAGAGTATATAATGCTACTTTCATGCTTCCAAAATTCAATGTTAGGGTTGCGGAAAAAGGTAAAGGAGATTTGTCGATCCTTTTCCTTACTCCAGACTTGCTCTACGGAATGCGAGACCGTCAGTTTCTGAATCTTACTAGAAGAGTGGGAAACAATAAGGTAAAAGTCACCAGGGAAATTTCGAAAAACTAATCAAACAATCTGGTTGCGTAGGTCTCGTCTTCGACAATCTTCTCAAGCAGCCGATTTACATACCCTTCTACCCGAACGATCACGAGATCATTGTCACCGAGAACAAGAATAAGCATATCGCGGACCTCATCATACCATTTTCTGTACAGTACCCGGATGATTTCTTCGTTATCCTGAACTTTGACCGACAGTTCCCATCCATTGTCCGAGAATCTCTGAAGTGACTCAAGTTCGAGATCTCCTTTGTACGGAAGCCGCTCCGTCCGATAAACTCCGACTTTAACTCACCGTATTCCATCCAGAGTTCATCAGGCCTGGAAGCAGAAGAAACTGTGGACTTGATATGGTTTTGGTCATCGTAGACGGCCAAGAAGAATCTAATAAAAATCGCGCCGATCAAGATGATCTAGAAATCGGATACTCTACTGACGCCAAATTTCCGTCCTATTCGGCCGATTTGCTCTGGATCGATGTCGCCGACGATATTCAGGAAGGCGGTTTCATCATCATAACTGTTGATCGACATCACCACCATCCCGGCGATTTCTTCGTCGACCAGTTTGACGTACATATTCACGTCCTCGTCTCGCTTTCTCACTGTTATCACCGTATCCCAACCGTCTTCGACCAACAGACGACTCACGTCGTCCTTGTAACTCCTGACCGTATCAAGATCTAAACGATCCAGGTCGAAGACGCGAACGTAGACCCTTCTCACGCGCCGGAGCAGATCTGCAAGTTCAGGGTCTTCCAGTTCGGCAGCTTCGGCGACGAGTCGCAAAATAGCGCCGTGAATGTTGGCCTCGATAATGGGATCCTCGCCAAATAAATCATCCAGATCTGAGAAGTTGACGAATCCGGGATCGCTTTCAATACCACTCTGAGCCACGACAGGCGGGATCCAGGAACCCACCATGAATAAGAGGATGAATAAGGTGCTCTTCATTTCTGTCTACCTCAAGGTGCGCGACCTAATTGTCGATAAATGTTTCTACAGCGTCTTTCATTTGTTCGAGAACCAGCGGCTCAAGCGCTTCCGCTCGCACGGCGATTGCAGTCTGTCTAGTGACCTGAGACACGTACGCCAATGTCCATTTGACATCATCAAGGGCCTCTGCGACGGCAGGATCTATCTTGGTTGTTGTCCTACCCGACCAGACGGAGCTTAGTACAATCGCGAGAAGAATCGTCATCGCCAACAAGGGTCGGAGTAACGGTTTGAAGAACGTCCGCACGGCATGCCACGCATTAACTCGAGCGTTGGCAATCAAATCTGCGCGCGCTCGTTTTAGTATTGCATCGGATACTGGGTCGGGGCATTCAACTGAATCGAGATTTCGGAAGGAATGCTGAATCGCTTTAGCCATCTTGACTTCGGTAGCGACGGCAACGTCGAGTTCCATCAAGGATTTGAATCGGGAGGCCTCTTCCGCGGAAAGGTCTCCATCGACAAATGCCTCTACGGAATCGTCCCACCACCCTTCGTCAAGGTGTTCAGATATACTCATATCTCAGGTCCTCACTAAGCTCTTTTCTCAACTCCTTCCGAGCACGATGCAAATACACCTTGACCGTGTTCAGCGGCAAATCAAGCGCCTCGCCAATCTCACCGTATTTGTATTCTTGAATCTCTCTCAAAATGATGATGCTCTTGTATGGCTCATCCAGCTTGTTCAGAGCCGTGGTCAGCCTCTCATTGAACAGGCTCGCTGAAGCTTGATGGTCAGGCAACGGCGCCCGATCGGCCTGCTCGATGATGGCATCTGAATCCGTTTCGACGCGTCTTCTGTATGCATTTTTCTTTCGTACGGAATCAACACAAGCATTTCGAGTAACGCGCAGAAGCCAACCCAACACTCGTTCCTCATCTATTTTGACCCTGTTTTGCCACATTCGTACAAATACATCTTGTGTCACATCCGCTGCTTCGTCTTCATCAACCAGATAGTGGTAGGCGAATCCGTAAACGCGGTGGCGATACCGCTTTACAAGAATGTCGAAGCTGATTATGGTCAATGCTCTCAGCTGCCGGGCGAAGTTCTTTCGTTCATATGACGTATCGTCAAAAACGTCCTTCACCGGGTAAAGGTTACAAGCACGAGAACTAGATTTGAAGCGTTTGAAAAAGAACAGGACAGAATCTTCCCACTCATTTTCGACGAATAGACGCGAAACGCGGGCTAATTCCTGAAACAAATTGGCATCCCATGTCGAATCATATGTGTTGTACCCAATACTACGAGCATTTTATCCGGCACCATTTACAGGCAACCGTATCCCGGCGACCGCCATCCTAGCATTCGAACTCAAAACATGAAGCATTCTCTCAGGCGATATTTGATTCCGGCACTCCTCGTATTTGGTTTGGGAGGTGTACTCGGTATGAGTCTCAATGGACGTCCTGACGACGATCCATTTGAGCAGCTCAAAAAGATTCAGGAAACGTTTATGCTAATCACGCAGCAGTATGTGGAGGACGTGAATCCTGAACAACTTGCCGAAGGTGCCATTCAGGCGATGATCAAGGAGTTGGACCCTCACACGATCTATATCGATGCAGAAAACGTCCCTGCTGTTCAGGACCAGTACATGGGCTCTTTCGGAGGAATCGGCATATGGTTTGAAGTTCCGGCCAACGATACTGCTCGCGTAACGTCAACATTTCCGGACGGACCCAGCGAGCGGCTTGGAATCATGGCGGGTGATCGAATGATCGCTGTTGATAACGACAACGTCGTCGGTGTAGCGTCGCTAAAGATTCAGAACAAGATCAAGGGACCCGTCAATACGATCGTGAAACTGACGGTCGCTCGCCCGGGTGTTAAGCAGCCGCTGGAATTCAACATCACGCGCGCAAAAATCCCACTGTTTAGTGTGGATGCGAGTTATATGATTGATGAGCAGACAGGCTATGTTCGAATCGGTCGATTTGCCTTAACCACTGCGCAGGAGTTCCGGGACCATGTGGGTCGGCTCAAGTCTCAGGGGCTGGAGCGCCTGATCGTTGACCTCCGAGGTAATCCCGGGGGCGTAAAGGGGGCTGCCGTGGACGTTGCCGACGAGATGCTCGATGGAAGTGGCATTATTCTCTCAACCCGAGGACGTAATCCGCGAGAAAATGAAATAGACAGGATTACGAAAGGGGGTACGTTCAGTGTGAAGCCGGTGATCGTCCTGGTTGACGAGAGCTCTGCCTCCGGCAGTGAAATCGTAGCCGGCGCCTTGCAGGATCACGATCGAGCCTTGATCGTGGGGCGGCGCACATTTGGTAAAGGACTCGTTCAGCGACCATTCCAGCTCAACGACGGAAGCATTGTTCAAATGACGGTCGCACGATATTACATGCCGTCCGGCCGTCTGATTCAGACTCCGTATTCGAATGGGGAAACAGAGGCCTACTACGCCGAGAAATTCTCCAACTACGAGCAGACGGTTCTTGACCCTCAGGCCTATTTGGCGGACATTCCCGATTCGCTGAAATTCACAACGGACCACGGGCGTACCGTATTCGGCGGTGGCGGTGTGATGCCCGATGTAGTTATCGCACCGGATACGTTATCGACACTCTCCAGCCCGCTCGTTCAGTCCATGCTCCGGACCGGTGTCCCGTTTCTCTTCGTTCGAAAAATCGTGGATCTCGATTCGAACCTTAGAAGCACTTGGAACGATCGGAAAGACGAATTCATAGACGAGTACGTGGTGCCACAGAGCACATGGGATCGCTTCTTGGATTTTTCAGAAGAGAATGGGTACACAATTTCGTCGGAAGAATCTGATCACAAAAAAGGATTATTTACCCGCGACGAGTTTTTGAAATCGCGGTCAGTTCTCGCAGTCATGTTGAAGGCCAGGATTGCCCAGCGGCTCTTTCGCAGTGAAGCCTGGTATCCCGTATTCAATCAAATCGATCCAGTCGTGCAGGCCGCCCTGGAACAATGGACGAATGCAGAAGCCCTGTCGGCCTTCCATGCTCCCGGCGCCCAGCGGTCTTCCGTTCGTGGCGGCGGGGTTTTGAAATGACCTTTAACATTCCCGTGCAATAGTATCCGTGCAATAGTAGCCGTGCACTAATATCCGTGCAGTAACATCCGGCAATAACATCCGTGCAATCGCCCTTCCGACTTCCCACTCGAACTACGATTGCTCCCGGAGCATTGTCCCGGCTTGGTGCGGAGATTCGCGATCTGGGCGTTGAAAGACCGTTCTTGGTCTTCGATCAGGGCCTGAGCCAAACACCCTGGCCTTCGATTGTGCGAGAGGCGCTTTCTGAATCCTGCGGCGAAGTCCGGGAATATTCTGATGTCGATCCGAACCCCAGAACCCAGAAAGTGGATCGGGCCGCCGAATCTGCACGACAGTTCGAGGCGGATGGTGTCGTAGGGATTGGTGGAGGCAGTGTGCTGGATACGGCGAAAATGGTATCCATGCTGGCTCGGAATTCGGAGTCGTGCAAAGACTATGAGGGGAAAAATCTATTTACGAATAGGCCCATCCCGTTCATCGCCATACCAACGACCTGTGGTACAGGTTCTGAGGTAACATGGGTTGCCGTCGTTTCCGATTCGGAGTCTAGAAGAAAAATCAGTATCAAGGGAGACGGGATGTATCCGACACTCGCCCTTGTCGATTCAGATCTGATCCAGACACTACCACCCTCGTTGATTTCGTATACCGGCCTGGACGCGCTTACGCACGCGATCGAAGCATTGGTAAGCCGGTGTTCAAATCCAATATCTGACGTTCTTGCCACGCGGGCTATATCTCTGATTATAAGTCACCTGGAACCGTGCGCGAACGATCCGAAAGATGCCCTGCATCGATTTGAAATGATGAAAGCATCGACTCTAGCCGGAATGGCTTTTGGAAATGCAGACGTTGGTGCCGTGCATTGTCTTTCGGAGAGTATCGGGGGCCTCTTCGACCATCCACATGGACTACTAAACGCTCAGTTGCTCATCCCGGTGATGCGATATCAACATTCTACCATACGAGAGAAAATTGATCGTCTGTCGGAGTGGGAGTCGCTGGAAACGATGCTCAATCAGATAGAGAATCTTATCTCAAGGCTCAATGTACCTCCTCTTCGCTCACTTGAGATTCCAGTTGAGTCGTTTGACGAAATCGCGTCTCTTGCGGAGCGCAATAATTCAAATGCGTCCAATCCGCAAGAAATGGCAACTTCAGACTACCGGTGTATTCTGGACGGGCTTCACAATTAGGCTCGTCGGAAGAGGTTCCTGGCTTACGTCCAACAGGTGTAACCTTCTCTGGATGGAATCCGTTTACGACGCCAGGACGCAGTTTCACTTCATACCGCTATTAAACATGCGCGCGCTGTTCGTACTCATTGCAGGCGCTCTCGCCGTACAGGTTTCTGGCCAAAGCCTCGATTTAGCTGTCGACAATGTGGGTATTTCTTTCGGGGATTCTGAAGAATTTACTGGACTGAGATTCAATTATAGAGACCGCTGTCTTCGGAAGATGACGGGGATCAATGCAACGATTTGGACGCCGTATGAACCTGCACGTGGAGGGGTCACGGGGCTTGCTCTCGGCCTTCCGACCACCGGAGCAAAGAACATCGAAGGACTGGGGTTGGGAATATTGGGTGTCGGCGCTGAAGAATCCTTGACTGGAATCATGATTGGTGGTCTTGGCGCGGGAGCCGGGCGCGATATCGTCGGTGTGGCAATCGGGGGCCTCGGAGGCGGCTCGGGGAGAGACGCCACCGGCATCATGATCGGCGGCCTCGGTGCAGGTGCGGGAAGAAATATGGAAGGGATAGGAATCGGTGGGCTCGGGGTCGGTGCTGGAAATGATGTTCGAGGGGTCTTCATTGGTGGCCTGGGTGCTGGAGCAGGCCGTGATGCCACGGGCTGTTCGTCGGAGGTCTCGGCGTAGGCGCGGGCCATGACGTTCGAGGGATCATGATTGGAGGAATCGGAGCCGGAGCCGGCCATGATCTCATTGGATTATCAATCGGTGGCATCGGAGTTGGAGCGGGAAACCTGCTAAAAGGGATTCACATTGGCGGAATTGCTGTGGGCGCCCCAATTGTTCGCGGTTTAGTGTTATCCGGTGTCGCCGCCGGTGGCCAAGATGTGAGAGCAGCAGTCTTTTCGCCTCTGTATTTCAAGATCGAGGAAGACGGCTATTTTCGGGGCGTTTCAATCGCTGCGTATAACCACATCAAAGGAGAACAAAACGGCCTGACGATTGGAATCTTCAACTGGACCAAACACCTGAATGGTGTCCAGATCGGATTGCTCAACTATGCCGGTAACAAACGAAAAGGCCTTCGGTGGCTCCCAATCGTCAATGTTCACTACGACTGAGCCCTGTAGAGGGCGCAGGCTACAATTCGACAACCTGACCCGTTTCCGGCGAGACGACGTCGATCTCCGGATAGAAGTATTCAATATTATCTTTCATCCAGGTGCGTGCTTCCGTCTCGCCGTGAACCAGGATGATTCGCTCTGGAGTTAACCTCTCTACCACTTTCAACAGGTCTCGTCGATGACTGTGCCCGCTAAAACGGAACCGTTCTACATCACATCGAACGGGTTGTGGCCCTTTATTTTCATCGATAACAACCTTGGTTCCTTTTCCTGCGCGCCTCGCTTCCAGTAACCGGTGTCCCGGTGAATCCGGTCTCGTATAACCCACCATGAAGATGCCGTTTTTCTCCGATTCCACGAGTTGTTGTGCCAATCGATTGGAAATGGTTCGCTCGAACATCATTCCACTTCCAACGAGATGGATCGACGGTTCAGATAGCGCCTGTAGCGTAGCCGTCTGGTTTCGCGGAAGTCTGCTTTGAGGGACGCCATAAACCTCAAAGCCCGAATTCAAGCGAGGCGTTGAAAACCGGGTCCTGTCATAGACGTCAGAAATAGCTCGCATCAATCCCGCCGTATAGACTGGAGTCTCCTGTGGGATCGACCCACGATTTTTGTACCTGTCAATCAGCGCGATAATTTCCTGCCCTCGGCCCAAAGCGAATACCGGCAACAGCACGGTTCCTCCTCGTTTTAGAACAGTCGCCAGTGCTTCACCCAGACCGTTTTCTTCAGTCCGTCGAGTCGTTTTCTCTGTTTCCGGGTCTGCGCCGAGAGTGGATTCCAAAAATAAGACATCGATCGGACCATCAGGATATTCTGCTCCCGGAATAATGGTCTGTGCTCTCATTCCAGTATCACCCGTATAGAAATAACGCTTCTCCTCCCCCTCGCTCTCGAACTCAAGCAGGATCCCGACGGCCCCCAGTATGTGACCTGCGTCGAAAAACGATGCCCTGATGGGCACTGAAGCCCGAACGCCGGTTACATCGAATCGCGTATTCAGCTCGTGTGACCGATACAGATAGCTGTAGGCCTCCAGTTCTTCTTCATAAAACAGTGGGTTTACAGAAGATGTGCCTTCCCGCTGTTTGCGAAGTTGAAGACGTGCAGAAGCCGGTAAGAGGATTTCTGCAAGCTGCTCCGTGGCACGTGACATGTGGGCTATCGCGTGGGGAAATTTCTGCAGGACGACGGGCATCGCCCCGATATGGTCATGGTGTGCATGCGTCACGAACGCGTGGTCTACCCAGTAATTTGGGTTATCCTGAATGATGTCCAGGCGGGGTATTCCGTCAAGTCCTTCGGCCTCCGGATCAATTCCCGTATCCAGAAGCAGTCCAGAACCATGAATGTTCAGAAAGTGACAGCTTCCGCCGATTTCATCGGACGCACCCAGCGCGATGTAGATCATGGCGTCCGTACCCCGGTCAGAACAATGCTGGATTTAAGTGCGACGTAGGTTTATACATCGACACCATTTGATCCAGCTTCTGCAGCAGCCTGATACGCTTTCCAGTCACTGATAAAGCGTTCTATTCCGATGTCCGTCAAGGGGTGTTTGATCAGTTGCTTGATCACCTTCAAAGGCATCGTGGCTACGTCAGCTCCCATTAGCGCCGACTCTACGACGTGCAGGGGATGACGGATCGACGCGACCAGTATCTGAGTCTGAAAGTCGTAGTTCGAATAAATCGTTACAATCTGCTCAACGAGATCCATGCCCGACATCGAGATGTCATCCAGACGACCCACAAACGGGCTTACATACGTCGCGCCCGCCTTGGCCGCAATCAGTGCTTGATTCGGTGAGAAACACAGCGTGCAGTTTGTTTTGATTCCTTCGGAGGAAAGCGAGCGAACGGCCTTTATCCCATCGAGAATGAGGGGGACTTTGACGACCACGTTGTCGTGAATCTTTGCAAGCGTATGAGCCTCCGAGATGATTCCATCGTAGTCAGTAGCGATCACTTCTGCCGATACGTCACCGTCTACGATCTCACAGATCTTCAGGATGTGTTCGTGGAAATCGGAGTCTCCCGCTTTTCGCATGAGGGATGGATTGGTGGTTACACCGTCCAGCACGCCCATCTCGTTGGCTTCCTGGATTTCACCAAGATCAGCGGTATCGACAAAAAACTTCATGGCAAGAATGGATGACTATCGTGATGAGGCAGCGCGAAGTTAATCGCTGCCTGTACAAGCCCCAAACCAACCCGGACAAGAAATGGAGAATGCGAGTTGCTTGCTCCGGAACGGGACGGTCGGCTATCCAAGTCGGCTCAAGAGAGCCATCACGATAAATATTCCGATGAAGACAGCGGCCGTCAACAAGAGCTGCCTTTTCAAGCGATGATTCATGAGATTCGTTCCTGATAAGACAAAACAGGCTCCAATCGTTCTAATAACGACTGAGTTTTTATCAATGGAACGAAATTTGACCTAATTAGCAAGTCCGATTTAGAATGGACAGATTAGGCTTCGCTGACTTTTTCTTCGACCGGTTCGTGCGCATCGTCGAAAATGGTCTTGAGCTGCAGAAGAACCCGCGTCAGTTGCGCCAAACCGGATGCAAAATCCTCGCGCGACACTTCCGGGTCTTCCAGGCTGTCCGAAATGAAGGCAACCAGTTCCTTTTGCCATGCGCGAAGAGATTCGAGCTCAGCGGTCAATTTTTCTTCCTTCGTTATCGTACTACGGTCTTCCATATTCTAAACCCGGCAAATACACCGGTATTACGTAGTTCTTGGTGCTCCTTACACGGAAGAATATCGACTCGAGATACGGTATTGTTAAGCGGGAATAGACGTTTTTCTCTGCTTTGTCGGCGATTATTTTCGAAAATATCTTAGGGGGTATTTTTTTAGCACCGAAAGCGGTGCAATGTGTAACATCGACCGAGTTCTCCCGTAGTCGTCGCAACGAGAGGGAGATTGATGACGCATTTCTTCTTCGACCTGCCACACTGCACTAAACGTTTACAGGTCGTTGTCCAATGAGCTTTGCTAAAAATCTGGCGTACACGCCAGTTGCATTCGTATTTCTAATTGCCATTACACCCTTGGTGTTACTCGCCCAGCCGACGGCTCCCGATGATGGGCCAACATCCGCTGGGACGTCCTTTCAACCGAATATTCTGCCTTCGCTTCAGATCGCACCCATTACCGGGGACATCAGAATTGACGGCGAGATTGACGAGGTTTTTTGGGCCGACGCAGCAAGGGCCGTCAATTTCTCTGAGAACTTTCCGGACGATCTTGCCGAGCCACCGATCGGTATTGAGGTCCTCGTCACGTACGATACGGACAACCTGTATCTGGCCTATCTGATAGAGGACGATCCCAGTGAGATTCGGTCGAACTTCAGCGATCGAGATGCCATCTTTTCAGACGACTATGTTGGGATGATTCTGGACACGAATGGAGATGGTCAACAGACGTACTTCATTGCTGCCAATCCAAAAGGAATCCAGGGCGATACGTTCATGTCTGCCAACGGAGAGGATGTTTCTTTCAATATGATTTATGAGTCCGCCGGCAAAGTGACGGCAAGTGGTTACCAGGTAGAGATGGCAATCCCCTTCAGGAGTCTGCGCTTCCCGGAATCTGATGTCCAAACCTGGAGAGCGACGTTCTGGATCACCCATCCTCGCGATAGCCGGAATCAGTATTCGTGGGCAGGCATCAATAGAGATGACCCCTGCTTTTCATGTCAATTGGGATTCCTGGAAGGAATGCGAGGAATCCGGGCGGGCAAAAACCTCGAAATTCTTCCGACCATAACTGGAAGCCAATCAGGCGCACTAGCTGATTTTAAGCAGCCGAAAGGATTCTTTGACAACGATCGTTTAAGCGCCGAACCTTCCCTGAACGTGAAGTACGGCATCACCTCCGACCTTACGGCAGATCTTACGCTCAATCCGGACTTCAGCCAGATTGAGTCAGACGCTGCTCAGATCGATGTCAACTCTACCTTTGCTTTATTCTTTCCAGAGAGAAGAACATTTTTCCAGGAAGGGAGCGACCTGTTTCAGACATCACTTCAGACCGTTTACACCCGATCGATCAACGATCCGATCGTAGCCAATAAGCTGACGGGGAGGTTTGGTAACCTCAGCTTGGGTTACATCGGCGCTCGCGACAATCAGTCGCCCGTTCTGTTGCCCTTCGAAGAGAGCAGCCGCTTGATCTCGGGCGGAAAATCTTTTTCGAACATCTTGAGAGCCCGTCAGAGTTTTTCCAATTCATCGTTCATCGGAGCCCTGGTTACGGATCGTAGATTGGATGCCGGGGGATCCGGATCAACATTCGGTATGGACGGATCACTCCGATTCTTGACGAATTACACGTTTTCATTCCAGGCGGTGGCCAGTCGAACAATTGAGGGGACGAATGAAGAAATGTCAGCTGGACTAGGTGACCTGACGTTTGACAATGGAAGCTATACTGCCGCTTTTGATGGAGAGTCGTTCTGGGGCCATGCGCTTTACGGAAGCATCCGACGGGGTGCGCGTCATTGGAATTTCGACGTTTCGTACCGTGAGTTCAGCCCGACGTTCAGGGCCGACAACGGCTTCATCAACCAGAATGCCGTCCGTCGAATTTTTAGCTTTCAGAACGTGACGTTTTATCCTAAATCCAGCTTTATCGACCGGATTTCTCCCCGCATCATGGGAATGAAGTCATGGAATTTCGACGGTCTTTCCAAGTCGGATTGGTTTGCTCCGGGCTTGAACCTTCAGCTCAAGCGTCAGACGAACGTCAATCTGCAGATGCGATTTTCGCGCGAGATTTTCGCCGAGAAGGAGTTCAAAGGGATTCGTTCGTTCTTTGGGAATGTCCGCAGCAATTTCAGTGAACAGATCCAACTCGGATTCAATGTGAATTGGGGGCAATCAATCGCGAGAAATGTGGCTGATCCCTTCCTGGGTAACAGCCGAAGCTTCGGAGCAAATGCGACCCTTAGACCCACGCAGCGCTTTGTCATCCGACCTCAAATCGATTACTCCGACCTCAAGAATCCGGATACGGGAGATGACGTGTTCTCCGGCTACATTCTCCGCTCGCGCTTCAATTACCAGTTCACCGGTAAGCTGTTGGCGCGCTTGATCATCCAGTACAACGATTTTGCCGAAAGCCTCGAGATCGATCCCCTCGTAACCTACCGTGTGAATTCGTTTACCGTATTTCACGTGGGCTCTACGCATCGTTACGACACCTTCAGCGGTCAGAATCCCGGCGACCCGAGCATTTTCGCTCAATCTAGTCGCCAGATATTCTTTAAAGCCCAGTACCTGTTCAGACGATAGCGAAAGTTGTCGGTTGACATGAGTTTTCGAAACGAGGGCGTCTGGGTTTATCCCGGCGCCCTCTTCCGTTTCGGGAACACCCGGGTGGGTGCTCACCCGAAATCGTACGTATCGAGATTAGGGACTCCTTTCCAGAGATCTTTTTGAAAATCACGCATCCTCGCGAGCATCCTAGCCCCTTTCGGTGTCAGGCGGTAGTAAATACGAGGTCGCCCTCCGTGCCGACTTTCGCCCTTCGCTTGACGTTTTCGAACGTATCCCTTTTCAGTTAATTGATCGAGCGATACCCAGAGACTTCCGACAGTCACCCTTTTACCGCCTCGGCCTGCCATCTCTTTGAGAATGGACGTGCTATATGCCTTCTCCCCCAAACAGGCAATCGAAAGCATGAGAATTTCGTCGGCGCGAGAAAGATGTTTCACTTCATTTCGTGACGAATGACAAATTCGCTGTCTTCGTCGGTTTCGAAAGAGCCTCGTCCGCTGTTCGCGACAGGTGAGAACGTACGAGCAAGGATTTCATTCTGAGCTGGATTGAAGCGCAAAATCCGAAGCATCCCGTTCCCGCCGTTCTCGCGGTTCTGGTAATCAACCAGAATCGAAATTACGGTCGAACCATTGTATGTATCCACTCGTTGTCCTTCCCCACCGTTGCTACCGATATGTCCTCCGATCATAAGGAAGAGATTGGGATTGTCTTTTAAGGCATCGTATATCGACTGACCCTGTGGACTGAATTCGGCAGGATTGCCGGAATCAATCAGGTAATGCGTGACCAAAATTGCTTGACGATCTGGATATTCTTTGAGAACAGAATCAGCCCAGGAATGAACATTTTCGTCTGGCGAAAGATCGTATTCGATATTAATAACTAGGAAATCCAGACCACTCGCACTGAATAACTCGTAGTGGTTGTCATAATTCTCTCCATAATGACCTCCATAATATTCTTTTCCCGAAAATCGAGATAACCCGAAATAACGATTGAAGTACGAAGTCGACCCGTCTGCATCATCGGCTGGAGATTGATCGTGATTTCCGACCGCAATCCCAAACGGAATACCTCCCGCGAGTCCTGTCGTTTCCGGATCGTCCAGCAATGACATGGCGGCGTCGGCAGCTTGCCATTCATCAGGGACATCATCGCCGTTCTGAACGAGATCTCCGACCTGAGTCACGAAGACGATGTTAAGCTCCTTCCGGTTTTCAACAATCCATCTCGTTTGGGCTTCGAACATCTCCGGTGTACCGCCATTCATGCTCGCCGAGTAATACTGCGTATCCGGAAGCACAATTATGGTGAAGTTACGGGCGGTGGTCGAACAAGAAAGCGGAAAAACCATCAGGCCGATAATCCAGTAAAGCGAATTTCTTTTGTAAAGCATGGTCGTCACTCTATGATTGCCTGGTAAATCAGTGTACGAAGTTTGCGATGATCGTCAATACCCTGAGGAAATACGAGTTGCGTAAAGTAAACCACGACCAAGTCTTCCAAAGGATCAGCCCAGTAGGTTGAATGGTAGGCTCCGCCCCACCCGAATTCACCCACTGAACTTGGCCGAGCCCAGGCTCCGACATCTTTTACAACATAAAAACCCAAACCAAAACCCGCTGCCTGATTCCAGGGTGAATCTACGTCGGTAAGGTGATCAGAAAGAATCAGCCGCACTGTGGTGGGTGACAGTACACGGACGCCATCCAGTTCACCGCCGTTGAGCATCATCTGCAGAAATCGAGCGTAGTCGTTTGCGGTCGAAAGAAGACCGGCACCACCGGAGAAGCTCTTCCTGGGACCTTCAACAAAAGCACCCTGACCCGTAGCCAGGCCAGGATCTTCTGCAGGTTCGATTCCCCCTCCCTCTTTGCCGGCATACACTTTGGAAAATCGACCGTTCTTTTCCCGTGGAAGATAGAAATGCGTGTCTTTCATTTGAAGGGGTTCAAACACGCGGTCCTTCAAAAACGCATCCAGTGTCATTCCCGAAGCCACTTCAACGACCGCGCCCAGGATATCAGTCGAGTACCCATAAAGGAACTCAGTTCCAGGTTGGAGATCGAAGGGTAGAGCCGCCATTCGCTTGACGGTCTCCAGGATCGGTTCGTCGCGGTTGGAGAAATAATAATTCTGGATATCCGCTTCTTCCCAGCGGTCGGCGGCCGGGCCGTATCCATAACTCACTCCCGAAGTATGCGTTAGCAGATCCCGAATCGTGATGGGACGTTCTGCATCGACTACCGTATAACCCCCGTCTTCGTCCGGGACAGCGACGGTTGTCGACATGAACTCGGGAATGTATTTCCCTACTGGATCACTGATGAGCAATTTCCCCTCTTCCTGAAGAATCAGCGTCCCCACACTCACGATGGCCTTTGATTGAGAGGCAATTCTGAAAATCACATTCTCCGTCATCGGGATCCCGCGTTCCCGATCCATTTCCCCGAACGCTTCCAGATATACCGTCTTGCCATGACGAAGGACCTGGACAACACTTCCTGACAACTGATCATTATCAACATATGCCTGCATGGCTTGTGTGAGTCGTTCGAGACGTTCGGAAGACATGCCGACGTCTTCGGGGAGGGCGCGTTGCAGATCTTGAGCACCAACGACTAAGACTTGCAGGACCAGGGAGAGGACGATGCCTGTCCGACGGATGTACTTCAGGTATTTGGGGTACGTGATCATGCGCGCGTCCTTATGGGCCGACCATTTGCTTCGGGCATCCAAGTACTCGACTCGAGCGTTAGGCCTCATCGGCGGTTGGACCATATAGAGACGGAACTGCAACATCGTTCATTCTCAGATAAATCCCCAGCTGAGCCCTATGGTGTATCATATGATTCATGACCATGCTTCGGAAAACCGAAATTCGCGGGGCTGAATAAATGATCTGACCGGCATGTAGCAACGTCCAGCCGGCATCAAGGTCTTCATTGCTGGAACGCACGAGTGCTTCTCTTGCTTCGGAGACATTTTTATCGAACCGTTCGAGAGCCTCCTCGACCGACGAGACTGCCTTCATGCTTCTTGGTTCTTCATCCGGAGGCGCCAAATCGAAACTTTCGTCATTCAACGTGAATACAGCCCAGCTTGGAACGTTGGCCAGATGGGTGGTTAGATCCACGAGCGTCATCGACTTCTCATGGGGTTGCCAGGCAAATTTGTCCTCTGGAACCCGTTCGAGCGTGGTTCGGGTCTTTTGCATTTCCTGATCAAATTCAGGCAGTAACAGTTCTCTTAATTGCATGGCTCACTGGGATTGGTTTCCATTCCAGACGATTTTATAAGTTAGGTAAAAGACCCATTCAGAAGACAAATCGAATGACACCTTCACTGAGGCCGTCGACGAAATCATTTGCAACATCATAGCGACAACTCGCGAACCAGACCGTCTGATCTCGGAATGTGTAACTCGCATCAACGAAACAAACAGGAATCAACCCATCAGTGATATCGCGGGCCTACTGGATCTCGTCGAATAATTTCTGAGTAACTGAAGCCGTAGCTTCGGCAGATCTTTCATCGACCTCTCCATGATGAACCTCCCAATAAGCATCTCGGCTCTTCTGGTGGCATACGTCATCGTCATCATCGGAGCGGCAATTCAAGGGTCCGTTGGATTTGGACTGGGCAGCTTCGCGGTCCCTCTTCTTTTACTCATAGACCCCATTTTCGTACCGGGGCCTCTTCTTTTTCTCGCCTTCTTTCTTACGGTTATGCTCTATGGCCGCGAGAGAAAAGCGGTAAAATTCAAGGAGGTGAAATGGGCAATTGTCGGGCGGTTTATAGGGACGGCGATCGGAGCATTTTTATTGGCCTATATCCCGCAAGCATACACCGGTCCTTTGATTGCGGTATTGGTCCTGATCGCACTCCTGTTCATTGTCGGAGGATATCGACTTCCTCTCACGACACCCAACATCATCAGCATCGCGTCACTCTCCGGGTTTATGGGGACGGTTGGTGCAATCGGCGGCCCGCCGTTGGCCCTTCTCTATTACGATCAGGAAGGAGCCCGCATACGCGGTACGCTTTCGGCTATTTTTATAGTGGGAACAGTCGTAGCAGTGGCATCTCTTGCCCTTATTGACCGATTCGGGTTGGATGAGCTGGTCGTTTCCATCAGCTTGATTCCCGCTCTCCTGATTGGATTTCTAGTGTCCAAGTTCAGCGCAAGAATCTTGGATGCAGGTTATCTGCAGCGAGCGATTCTCGTTGTGTCGGGATCAGCCGCTGTATTTATAATTGTCAGGCATTTTATTCAGAACTGACTACCGGTACGTTGACGGACACGTTCGACCATTGTATTCGAAGCATCGCGGAGTCATTCTGGATGTCAGTTGCCTTAAAAGTGAGCTCTTCAGTGTCCTCATTTACGACACTGACGGGTACCCTCGTCGATCCAACCTCTTTGCTGCGAACCTCACTCGAGATCTGATTTCCCCAGTGAAACGTCGAACGCGTAATAAAAATCTCCCATTCTCTTGAACCGGGAATCGTATACATCGAGTACCGTCCCGGGTCGAGTCGTATGTCTCCGAAAAAGATCGGACGATCGATAAAGATCCGGGTGGGTTCATTCGCCCCCAGTCTCCACAGACGCCCGTTCGGGACTAAAAACTGTCGGGGCGAGTCGATTTCCAGACTATCCGGCAGAGTTTCATTGTTGAAAACTGAACGACCTCGGGCCGATGGACTCCCGTAGCAGATCTGAACGTTTCCCTTCCCGAGTTTGAATCGAGTCTTTTTCATGGGGCTGGCGGGTTCTTCAAAGACGGCGAGATAGGTAGAAGGACTTGTCCAATCAGGAAGACAAGGACCCAGCGCAACAAATGTCGGGAAAAAATAAAGGCCTCGTGTGATTGCAAGGAAGATAATCACAGCAACAGACGTCAGAATCCCTGTCCACCAATAAAATTTTCTACGCTGAACGGGTTGTGTCATTCTTCAGAATCCCAGATTGCGATCAATTTGATCTCAGGCAACGACGAATGGCCCAGCGAGACATTCGGTGGATATAATGGGGAGTACGGCAGGGGCCACCTATCATACGCGGGTGATTTTCGAAGGCCTGTCAAACCAATAAATCGCGACTACCGGGTACCCTCTCTTGACTCCTCGTCCCATTTCTGCTCGGAGGAAATGTCGGGGACGCCCCAGTCTTCTCCGTTCCAACCGTTGAATCCTTCCATTCGGAAAGACCAGAATCCTGTATTGAGATCGGAGATAACGATCAGTCCGTCCGAATTTCGAACATCCACTCCAAACGCACCCAACATCACACCGTATTCGTTGCCGCCGACCGGATGGGCCGTAAACGTATCGTAGTATCCGACCGTCACCGGATTCGTTGGATCCAGCATCGAAAAAATCTGAAGACCGTCCAGATACGATGAAACGAAGACATACGGCCAACGAACCTCATGATTATGAGGCAAGTGCTGCCAGTTTGAGGCCCAGGCACCGATCGGTTGACTGATGTTCGATACTTCGCCGTCTAGTGCCGGTTTCAGGTCAAAAATGCGCAGCGGGGCGTATTGATATTCGGTTTCTGCTACGGCGTAGCGTCCATCCGGCGTCGGAGTAAACGTATGTCCTCTTCGAACTCCGGAGATACCCGTTAGCGACACAAGCAGCTCCGGATTATCCAGGTCGGTGACATCGTAAACGTAATACCCACCTGTGCCGGCGCCGTAGAATCGATCGGTCTCGGTTTCCGGATGAAAACCGACGTAGAAATCATGATAGGCGCGCGGGGTGTTGTCGGCCGGAGTAGGGATCCGTGCCACAAGGGCGTTATCGACGTCGCCTTTGACCACCCTCCCCAGATCGTACACGTTGGCCGTGGATCCGCGCACCGTCGAAAATAGAAGCACCCGGCCATTGGAATGCTTATAAATGAAGATGTTATGGAAGCCACCGGGCGTTTCCGGCGCATAAATTCGCGCAACCTCCCGGACGCTGTCGCCGTCCGGCAAGTCCGTTACGTCGAGGACTACCGCACCCATATCCGCATTAGGCCCCCCTTGCGAGAATTGTACGGATTGTACGACATAGTATCTGCCGGCCAACTTGAAATATTTTACATCCAGCGCCCCAGATCCCACATGAAGATCCGGATCTTCAATTCGCCAACGGGCGATTATCCTTGGATTTCCAGGATCCGAAATATCAATTATATCGGTCCCCACGGGATTCGGGTTACGATACTGCGAGCGTGCGACGTAAACGAACGGCCGCTCCAATTCCTGTTCGATCTCGATGTCAGCTACTGTTTCTGCGCCACCCAGCGGCAGGTGACCTTCGATCGTGATATTTTCGCTTCCGGGTTTTTCAGGGGTCCACGGGTCCTGCGCGTTCGAAATGGTAACGCCCAGAAACATGACGGCAACAAAAGAGACGAATATTTGGGGGGTGGTATTCATGATTTGCGGCGAGATGGTCGTTGAAAACAGCGGGCTTGAATGTATCTACTAGAGCGGAGAATTGCCTCTCGAACAACCACGAATATCTTGTGGATCAATCCCAGTTTGATTCCCGTTCGATTATCCTAACCCAAACGCCCGTTACGTCAATCTTAATCGCTGAGTGGTACTCGTAATGAAAGCATCAGACCTGCTCGTAAAATGTTTGGAAGAAGAAGGCATCGAATATGTCTTTGGCGTCCCCGGGGAAGAAAACGCCGACTTCATGATGTCGTTGGAGCAGTCCGACACGATCAAGTTTATTCTTACACGTCACGAGCAGGGCGCGGCGTTCATGGCCGATGCCTACGGTCGACTGACCGGTAATCCTGCAGTTTGTCTGGGCACACTCGGCCCCGGCGCCACCAATCTGATTACGGGAGTCGCTGACGGAAACATGGACCGCGCTCCGATGCTCGTCCTCACGGGCCAGGCGGATTCCAAGCGCCAGCATAAGGAATCGCATCAGTACATGGACGTTGTTAGCATGTTCAAGCCCGTGACCAAATGGGCCCAGGCGATCCTTCATCCAGAAAATATCCCTGAAATTGTCCGTAAGGCTGTGCGAATCGCAAGGACCGAGAAACCCGGTGCCTGTCACATCGAACTGGCCGAGGATATTGCCGAACTTGAGGTGGAGAGCGTACCTCTCACCCCCAATCGGTTCAGGCGCCCGAGTCCAGACGACAAGATTGTTGACAGGGCCTATGATCTCCTGGAAAAAGCGAAGCGACCGGTTATTCTGGCCGGCAACGGCTGCATCCGAAAACGCGCAAGCAAGCAACTCAGAGAATTCTGCAGCCGAACGGGAATCGGCGCGATCAGCACATTCATGGCAAAGGGAGCCGTCGATATCGATGAGGACTATGCGCTCTTTACAATGGGACTCCAATCTCGTGACATCATTTCGTACGCCATCGAAGACGCAGATCTCGTTCTCGCCCTGGGCTACGACATGGTCGAATATCATCCGCGACTCTGGAATCCAGAGAGAAACAAGACGATCATCCACATCGACTTTCTGCCTGCCGAGATCGATACTAATTATAATCCCACTGTGGAACTGGTCGGAGATCTTGCTCACACGCTCTGGATGTTCAATGAACGACTGACGGATCGAGGACCGCTTGAGATGGATCTCAGTCATCAGGCGGCGGTGCGCGTTGAAATGCAGGAAGACATTGCCGCGCATAAGAACGATGAAACCGTCGGATCGATTCGCCCTCAGAAGGCGCTCTGGGATGTCCGAGAGGCAATGGGTCCGAACGATATCCTGCTGTCGGATGTCGGAGCCCACAAGATGTGGATCGCTCGCTACTATCAATGCCACGAACCCAACACCTGCCTGATTCCGAATGGATTCTGTTCGATGGGATTTGCGCTGCCAGGCGCCATCGGTGCCGGTATCATCTACCCGGAACGTCGAATCATGGCCATCTGTGGAGATGCCGGATTTCTGATGAACGTCCAGGAGATGGAAACTGCCCGCCGACTCCATAGCAATATCGTCGCAATGGTATGGGAAGATCATGCGTATGGGCTGATCGCGTGGAAACAGGATAATCAATTTGGACACCACACAGACCTCAGTTTCGGTAACCCGGACTTTGTCCAGTTGGCGGCGTCATTTTCGTGGAATGGTTACCGTTGTGAAAATAGCATAGATCTGAAAGAGACCATTGAAACCGCATTCGAAACGCCGGGACCATCACTGATCGTCATACCGATCGACTACTCAGAAAACAAGAAGCTCACCGAGCGTCTTGGTAACATTGCCCACTCCATTTAGGCACTTCCGTAAACGTGAACAAGAACTATCCACTTTTCCTGGCGAACGAACCTGAATCGCCTAATCAGGATCTTCAGGTCATTGACAAATACACGGGTGACGTCGCTGCGACCGTGGCCATGGCGAGTCCCGAAGACATCGATCGAGCAATTTCTTCCGCGGTTACCGCGCGAAAGCCAATGGAAAAAATGGCTGCCTACGAACGAGAAGACGTTCTGAGGCACTGCGTTGAGCGGTTCAAGGAGAGGTTCGACGAGTTGGCTCTGACCCTTTGCGTGGAGGCCGGAAAACCCATCAAGGACGCCAAGGGTGAAGTTTCAAGGCTCATCGAAACGTTTCATATTGCTGCGGGGGAAGCCACGAGAATGGTTGGAGAGGTCCTTCCGATGGATATTGGAGAGAGAAGCCGAGGGTATTCGGGGAAATGGAAGCGGTTTCCCATTGGCCCGTGCTCCTTCATCAGTCCTTTCAATTTCCCTCTGAATCTGGCGGCTCATAAAATTGCGCCGGCTATCGCAGCCGGTTGTCCGTTCGTATTGAAGCCGGCCAGCCTTACGCCGATCGGCGCGCTCATCATCGGCGAAGTTCTCGCAGAAACAATTCTTCCGAAAGGAGCCTTTTCAATCCTTCCCTGTCGGCGCGATGGCGCGGATCTATTCACAACCGATGACCGGCTGAAACTGTTGAGCTTCACGGGATCTCCGGGCGTCGGCTGGGATCTGAAAGCCCGTGCGGGAAAGAAAAAGATCGTCCTCGAGTTGGGTGGGAATGCGGCGGTGATCGTCGACGAAGATGCGGATCTCAAGGACGCAGTCGACCGGATAATCATAGGGGCTTTTTATCAATCGGGGCAGAGCTGTATCGGCGTGCAACGGATTCTGATTCATGAGAATGTCTACGACGAGTTTCGTGACAGGCTCGTTGAGGCCGCCTCTGAGCTGAAGTCGGGAGATCCAAAAGATCCCGAAACGTTTATCGGACCCATGATCTCAGAGAAAGAAGCATCCCGCCTGGAAGGCTGGATTCGAGACGCAGAGGCCGCCGATGCCACCATACTGTGTGGCGGAACGCGCGACGGTGCCATGCTGGAAGCGACGCTTCTGGAAAATGTGGCGGCGCATCTGGACCTCGTATGCAAGGAGGCCTTCGGTCCAGTGGCCATTCTTTCTCCATTTTCAGACTTCGACGAAGCACTGAATCAGATCAACAACAGCGACTTCGGTCTGCAGGCCGGTATCTTCACGCGCGACATCTACAAGGCCGAGAAGGCGTGGCATGAACTGGAAGTCGGGGGCGTCGTCATCGGTGACATACCCTCGTGGCGAGTCGATCATATGCCATACGGAGGGGTAAAGGACAGCGGCCTCGGACGCGAGGGCATCCGGTTCGCAATCGAAGACATGACGGAAATTCGACTGATGGTGCTGCGTAATCTTCCTTGATTTCGACGTTACGATCGCCTGTTGACAAAGACCCCGAGGATAAACACTGAGTTACAGAATAATCTCCAACCCAACCCCTGCCTCAAGTCCAGTTATCGTCCCGAGTGTATATACGAAGCGGCCAACGAGAGATGTCTGCGGTGAAATGGGGTAACTGGGTACGACGCCTACGTCGATCATGCTTCTCTTCGGATATCGTTTGGACTTGTTGAAGAAACGACCCTCTGCAAGAAACGTCAGCGCGACTGCCGACTGAAGGCGCATCCGGTAGGAGGCCCGCACTATCGCCTGATCGGGTATGGTCTGTATGGTCTGTGTTACCAACACGCTATCTACGCGCTCACTGCTTTTTGCGCGCTTCCGGTACACACCCACGAGCCGGAGTTCATTAAATCCGCGCACGTAGCGGTACATCGCGCTTACGTTGGTTTTGCTACCGGCTTCAAATATATCTACTTCCCTTAGCTGATCTGACGCATAGATTGTGTGCGTTACGTCGAGTGAAAGCGTCGACTCTGTATTCAGACGTGTGTCAAGGCCACCCGTGAGCAGAATCTCATTACCGGGTGTATAATCGCCTGTCAGCGTGTCAAGCGGCCGGTACGTGCCACGAACCTGGTACGACGCACCTAGGCCAACAGCCGTGTTCGCGCCCACCGGAACCGCCCACGTCACCGACGGCGAAAGACCAAAACCCTGCCCTAGACTCGGCACTTGAAAATCAAAGGCCCGCTGACTGATCAGAACCGCGGTCTCAAACTCTTCCTTCGTCAAGTCCTTCTTACCAGTCGGAAGATTCGCTCCCAGGCTTATGATAACACTGCCCGCTCCGGCGCGGCGTGCATAACTTAGTATGAGCTGAGCGTCGCTAAGACCGCTGAGGTCTTCCATTTTATCACCGGTTGTACTCATCTGACTCACGAAAAAGCTCAGAGTCAGATCGTTTCCAAGAGGCGCCGTAACCGAGAGCGGAATGCTCAGTTGTGAGACGCTGAGCGTGTCGTCGTCGTAGCTCTGGTAAAGAGCCCGTGCGCTCGCGCGAACAGCCTGTCGCTGAGCGCCCAAATTGATCGCGCCCTGCTGTGCGAGCGCCGGCAAGAGAGGCGAACTTGCTAGCAGCACTGCGGCTACCAACATAGGTCTACAGCGTCTTATGCCCAGGCGTATATGCAATCTATCTGAAGCCATTATCGAAGCAAGACCATGGATTTTGTGTCGGTGATACCACCGGATCGAAACCTATAGAAATAAAGGCCACTCGCAACCTGGCGGCCGGCCCCGTCACGCCCGTCCCAACTCACCTCATACCAACCCGCTTCCTGCTGCCGATCAACAAGTGTGCTAACATGCTGACCGAGAGCGTTGTAAATGTCCAGTCGGACTGGTGAGGTACCGCTCAGCTGATAGCGAATCTGCGTTGACGGATTAAACGGATTGGGATAGTTCTGATGCAGAGCAAAGCGCTGAGGCGTCGACAGCATGCCTTCGGTTTGATCCGATGCATACGCGCTCGTGCCTACGATAACGCGCAGATGGCGCACGGGGCGATCGCGCGTAAGGAGCGTACCAAACGATGACTCGATTAGCGGCAACCGTTCGCCTTCATCGTCGTCGAAAACGTAGAGTTCAAAACCTGCGGGAAGGTCACCGATCTCGTCGAGGCGAACGTGCGCATATTCGCCAGACTTTGGAAGTCCCGACCCTAGCTTAGCCGTTAGCTCTAGTCGCCACTCCTGCCCCTCGGTGCCCGCGCTCTTAAAGCTGCCCGCCATGCGCGTTCCATCTTCGATGATGCTAAGGCGGACGTATGAGCCAATACCGGGGGCTTCGGCAAAATCAATCGCATCGTAACCGTCGGTCGCTCCGGAGGCGAAGCCCAGATAGTTCTGCGTGTCGCGATACTGGTAGTTAGCAAGCGAGGCTTCGAGCTGTACGAGGTATGAAGCTTCATCGGCGAAACTTCCCAGCGAAGAATAGCTTCCTGATTTGGAAGCTTCGATCGCCTGGACGGTAATAACCGCTGTCTCGGCGTTCGGATTATAGACCCAATAGCCATCCCAGGCGTCAAGATTCGAAACGAAGTACTCGTACGGATCGCTTGGATCGAGAGAGGCATCATAGCTCACAGGTGCCTCGACTACATCAGGATTAATTACCGTTGCCCACGCGACCGCAAACGCAAACGGATTGCCGATTTGGTTCCAACCGGGTAAAAGGTTTATCGAGCCGCCTACATCCGGATTGACGGGCGTCCCACCTGTAACCGTGATATCGCTCCCGTCACTTGAGATGTACCAGTAGGCTTTGCCTGGCGAAAAATCAGCTTCTGTAGACAGTGTGGGATCTACATCGTACTCGGTATAGCTCTGCGTACCGGAATTCCAGCGTAGTAGTCGATGTGTATCCGGTGAACCCGACGTAGACGTGACCGATGTAACACCAGAAACGGGAATCGAAATCATCTGGTAAATTTCTTGTTCAACGACGATCGTAACATTCGGCCTATCGTCGTCCAGAATGGTTGTCGTCGCCTGAAAAGGATTGCCGATCTGCGCGTTCGCACTCACCGCGCTGATGCTGACTACAACATCTTCAGTTCCCTCAACCTCGCTGTCCTGGACCGCTATCACACTCACGAATCCCGACGTCATTCCCGCCGGAATGTCGATTCTGTTCGCCGAGGCAGTATAGTCAAGCCCGGCTGTCGCAGATCCTGCAAAGGCGAGGTTTACCGTTACCGCCGCCGGAACCGCGCTCGATAGCGTCGCCGTAAACGTAGCTATGCCCCCCAACTCGGCGATCTGCGCCGGGTCCACCGAAAGCGTAACGCTCGGCCTATTGCCGTCCAGAATGGTCGTCGTCGCCTGAAAAGGATTGCCGATCTGCGCGTTCGCACTCACCGCGCTGATGCTGACTACAACATCTTCAGTTCCCTCAACCTCGCTGTCCTGGACCGCTATCACACTCACGAATCCCG
>BTQE01000003.1:0-66611 GCA_036985715.1 Rhodothermia bacterium | reverse complement strand
ATCTGGATGTCTACGACATGATCATGAGCAACATGATTCAGTATGACGAGAGCAGATTAGAGGAACTCTTGAAGCGGTCGACGAACGAGCAGCTCAACTACATCAAGTACCTCGGAGGGATTCTCGGTATGGTTGGCGGGCTTGTTATCTGGCAACCCGTCCCGGCCTTGATCCTGTTAGCGACAACGGGAGCCGTCTTATTTGGACTCGATGAATTGATTTATCGACTCCATCGCGATACGGTCTGATTCCGGCGGCGCCGGGTTTTTGGATTCGGACGGGTCAAAGCAATCACGACAACGAGGTTCATACGTCTCGCTAGCGCCGAGGATGACGCGTTCGTTGCCACCGGACAGGCGCTGGGAGTGATTGGCGGGCGCTCCGCATACCATGCAGATTGCGTGGAGCTTCGTCACGAATTCAGCAATGGCCATTAGCTGAGGGATAGGGTCAAACGGGCGACCCATATAGTCCTGATCCAACCCGGCGACGATGACTCTTTTCCCCAGTTCTGCTAGTTCTCGACACACGTCGATAAGGTCATTGTCGAAAAATTGACATTCATCGATTCCGACGACATCAGCGTCCGATGCCAGCAATATGATCTGGGACGCAGATGCAACACTCGTCGACTGGATGACATTCGCATCATGGGACACGACATCGGCTTCGCTAAATCGGGTATCGACCCCCGGCTTAAATATTTCGACCGACTGGCGTGCGATTTTTGCTCTTTTTAGGCGGCGAATGAGTTCTTCCGTCTTCCCGCTAAACATCGATCCGCAGACAATTTCGATCCAGCCGGACGTTCGCTTTCTTCTTAAAACATGCGGTTCCATAATGAATTCAAGGATTCTCTAATGAGAATGGGGGGTGCTCCGTTTCTTTCGGAGGACAAATTCCTGGTTCCGGCAGGGACCTCAAAACGGCGTTTCAAGATACATGAAAAAAGTTCTAAATCGCGCCGAGCTGTTGGGTCAATATCCAACCTCTTGCACCGTTGGGAAGTTGCACCAGAGCCCAGTCATCTCCTTCCGATACGATCCCAACGACGAGTCCTTCGTGTATATAATCCGAGATTTCCGAATCAGTATCGGGTTGGTCGTACAGGTCTGCTTCTTCCACGAGGACAACGGCTTCACTCGGATAGGCCGGCCATATTGACGAAGCAAGCGCCATCGAAATGAGTACGGCCGATGCCAACGCGCCAATGACTCTAATACGCCGGTGCCATGCTCCCGTCCAGTAACCCAGAATGCTCATGAAGAGGAACAGGGAAAGAATCAAATAAAATCCAATTCCTGTAAACATGAGAACCCGTTCTGACGCGACGCCCAGTACAAGTCGTTGAAACCGCGTCGAGATCGGAACAGGCAATTCTGAATAGGTGTCTACCACTCGGGTCGAAACAATTTCCAGACTGTGGACAATTCTGGGATCATTCTTTGAAATTAAGGCGGCTCGTTCCAGATACTGAATCGACTGACCAATCTCATCCAATCTGAAGTGAGCAATGGCTCGATTGTGAAAAAGTGCGCTACTGCCGAGTCCCAGTCCTTCGGCTTGCTCAAAGGACGCGATGGCACCTCGAAAATCGCCCGAATTCAAGAGCCGAGTGCCTTCGTCGAACGCCTGAGTGGACGCTACACGTTGCGCGAAGCTTGATGCACTCGTGACCAGAAAAATGACCAGAACAATCAAAACACGGCGGGATGAACCGATGGCGATATGGCTTGGCGTCCGAGTCACGATGATTTCCCCAGTGCCAGATCGGCTTCGACAATGAGTGACGCTGCTTCCTCAAATGCATGTTCAAGGTCGTGCGTCTCGAAAGTACCGGGAACGAATCGACCACGGTCACAAAGCTCCAGAAGGCTCTGCACTCTTCGGCGAAGAGCCTCATTGATTCCGGCTCCAGCCAACTGACCGAGCAACTGCGCTCTCGTCAGTCCCCGTTCAGCGATATTCAATCTGTTTCCCAGGAAGCCCAGGACGGCACGTTCGACCTCCCCAAAATATTCTACTTTTGTACCCGATTTGAGAAGGAGCTTAGCCTGCCTGAGATGCTTTTTCGCCAATGGATTGGCCCTGCGATTGCGCGCATATCCTACGTCAGCCACCAAACGATTCTGGTGCCGCTGATAGATCGACGTGAGTCCCAGCAACAGCATTGGAAGAAGAAGCGCTGCATAAACCCACCGCGATTCGTGCAACGATTTTTGGGAAAGGCGCACCCAGCGCCCCGCATCATTGATGGGTGGTGCGACATCATCTACCGGAAGTCCATGGGTGGTTGCGCTCGCAGCGAGCGGAGTAGCCGCGGTGCCTGTCACAATGACCTCCACTGGATTGCTACGTTCGCTTAGATATTCGTTCGCCGAGGGATCGAAGTAGCTGAACTCGACACCCGGAAGCTCAAATGTCCCATTGGCCCTGGGTACCATAACGTATGTGAACGACTTCGAGCCCGCGAGACGTGCACCCGATCGATCCAGATGGGTTTCAATTTGAGGATCGTACAGCTCAAATGCAGCCGGAGGTAAAAAATCGGGGGCTTCCAGAGTCGCAAGGTTGCCCGTACCGGAGATGGTTACGACGAACTGTATTGAACCTCCAACGTCGAGTATCGTGCGATCAATTCGCGTTTCGAGTCGGTAAGAGCCTACCGCTCCGGTGAACGAATCTGGAGCATCAGGAGGTAAAGCTGTGGATTCGATCGTAACGGCCGGCGAAGACAGTTCCACCGGTCTGTAGCTGCTTCTGAGTGAGAATAACTGGAACGGATCCGAGGTGCGGGATGGAAAGACGGCTTCAGTCTCAATTCTCAGTGAGTCGACCATGAGTGTACCTGTGCGTGTAGGAAATACCGCCGCCCGCTTCAGAACGATCTTATTGTATCGCTTGCCGTTTTCGATGACGATCTGTGGTATCGGTCTCGTTTCAACGTCCAACTCTTCTCGCCAGAACCCTTCGGCGTCCCACGAATCAGTGAGTCGGCTTTGTCTTAACTGAACTCCCTCCCGGAAGAAGAGCTGGTATTCGATCGTAACCTGTTCATTTTGAACGACGCTTCGGTCACTGGGCGTAGCCCGAATAAACAAATCAGTCGGATCCGGAGGAGCTTCCTCGACCGGTTCAGCCGAGTCAAACGGGGACCGGAACAGAGAGGAAAATGGATCCAGACGACGAATCGAGCGGCGGGGTGCGCGTGCCGGTCGCTGCGATTGAGGAACGACAGTGATATCGATCTTCTCGGTTTTATAGACGGCCCCACCGACCGTCACCGAGGTGGAACCCAGCTGGGCCGATCCTTCGCGCAGCGGCTGATACACCCAGCGAAAACTGTAGCTCTGTTCCATTACACCGTTCAGAATGGAGAGGTTGGATTGAGTACTTGGGGTCGATTGCAGAAGGGCTAGACCTCTTGCGTCGGGAGGAGAGGGTGTCTGAATATCGTTGGCGGGAGCTCCACCCACTTCGATGGTGTACGTGACGGCTTCCTCCGTTCCGATGGTCGTCAGGTCGACTTGAGCGACGACAGTGATTTCCTGTGCAAGAAGCACGGAAGGAAAAAGAAATAGGAGAATTATGGAAAAAAGCTTCCTCATCACATGTCCTGAACCCGGATGATCGTCCGGATAACAACTACCAGTCCTTTTCTACTCGCCGAGGACGAGTTTTCATTTTCTGTATTTGACGAAGGAGTTGCTCTTCTTCATTTTCGAGCGCTTGCAGAATTCGTTGCGCTTCCTCTTTACTCAGCTCGTTCGGATTTTGCTGTTCCCTCAAGTCTGATGGATCTTGCTGCGGATCCTGTTGCTGATCCTGATCCAAATTTTGTTGCTGATCCTGATCCTGGTTGTCCTGCTGATCGTCCTGCCGTTGATTCTGATCCTGGTTGTCCTGCTGATCGTCCTGCTGATCTGAATTTTGGTCCTGCTCCCGTTGTTGTTGCTCCTCCAGTTGACGCTTCACGTATTCATAGTTGAATTTAGCGTCTTCGTTGTCTGGATCGGAAAGCAGGGTGCTCTTGTAGAATTCCAGAGCCGTTTCAAACTCCTGCTGCATTGCTGCAGCATTTCCGGCATTGTAGTTGGCACGAACAGCGCTCTCCTGGTTGTCCGCCATCCGAGACGAGCTGGCAAAAGCCGAAGCGGCCTGTTCGTATTCTCCCTGCTTAAAAAGAGACGCACCGAGATTGTTAAGCAGTCCGGAGTGGACGATACCAGGCCCCTTTTCCTGAACATCCAGGACTCCTTGCCGATACAGTGTTGCAGCTTGAGAAAATTCCTCCTTTTCATACAGGGCATTCGCGCGACGGCCCTTTTTCTTACCATCGCCAGGTCCCATGACCGCCAGGGCTAGTATGAGCAGAATAATCCTCATTCAGAATGATCGATATTGAGTTCTCCTCTATTCAGTCTCTTGAAGCAGTTTATTGAATCAGTCGGAAGACTCGTCAACGTCTCCTTCCTCCGTCAGATCCCCGTATATCATTGCAGTATGGCCCCCGGTTGAGGATCGCCGATCCGATATCGCGCGTTCGACGAAAAGCATAAAAAGACCGAGAAATAGAGGCCACTGGAACTTTTCATCGTATTCTTCAAATTCGTCTTGTCCAAAGGTCGTTTTATCTAAACGATCGAGCGCGGCAGTTATTTTAGACAGCGAGCTGGAAGTTCGTGCAATTCTAAAGTAGGCGCCGTCTCTTGCGAGATCCTGCAGCGCATTTTCTTCCAGTTTGGTGGTTACCACCTGGCCGGAACGGTCTCGTTTATAATCGACCCGCCGACCGTTGGCGTAAATTGGTATCGGAACACCTTCCGTTTCCCCAACGCCAGCAGAAAACACGATAATTCCTTTATCACGGGCATCCTTAAGAATCGTCTCGAGATCGGCCACATGATTTTCGCCATCGGATACAAAGAGTACGGCCCGAGTTCGAGCGTCCCCGTCCGGATCGGCAGCCGGAGCCTTAAACGCCTTCATGGCCATGGCCAGGGCGGCTCCAAAATCGGTACCGGGCGTGGGTATTAATGAAGGGTCGGCGACATCCAAAAAGAGTCTGACGGCGGCGTAGTCAGTGGTGAGGGGACTTTGAATGAATGCATCGCCGGCAAATGTCACCAATGCGACCCGATCACCCCTGAGATCGGCCAATAGTTTTTTGATTTCGTTTCTAGCGCGTTCCAGTCGATTGGGTGAGACATCTTCGGCCATCATCGAAGCGGAAACGTCGAGGGCAATCACCAGGTCAATTCCCTCACGCTTGATTTCCGTAAGCCGCGTTCCGAAACGTGGACCCATCAATGCGATAGTCAGAAACGTTACACCGAGCGCTGTAATGGAGGCTTTCCAACGACGACGACGACGGTTAATGGACAAGGTAAGTTGGGTCACAAGCGGTCGCTCTCCAAAGATATCGGAGAGTCCTCGACGCCTGAATGCTGCGTACACAAACAGAACAGCCGCTACGGGTGCAGCCGCGACGATCCAGTAATTTTCAGGATAGAGCCAATCCATGATAAAGAGGGCAGCGTTAAGGGAATCTCCGGAGGAACGTGGTGGACAGAAGAATATCAAGAAGAATCAGCGCGACCCCTGGGAATAGAAATCCCGCATATTTCTCTTCGTAATTAGTATAAATTCGCTCCTCGATTTTCGTTTTCTCGAGTTCTCCAATCTCACTGTAAATTTCTCGCAAGGCCTGATTGTTGGTGGCCCTGAAGTACTTGCCGCCCGTCATGTTTGCAACTGAAATGAGCATTTCTTCGTCAATCTCAACGGGAACCATCCTACGCTGCCTACCGGCGAACGGATGGTCGACAACGAAGGGAGCTTCTCCGTGGGCGCCGACGCCAATGGCATAGATTCTGACGTTCAGCGTGCGGGCGATTTCTGCGGCTGTTTCAGGGCTCAGCTCGCCGCGATTATTCTGCCCATCCGTCAGGAGTATGATCACCTTGCTCTCTGCTGCGGTGTCCTTCAGTCGATTGACGGCCATGGCGAGGGCAGTCCCGATCGCCGTTCCGTCTTCAATAACGCCGACCTCCACTTCTTTAAGCATTTCCAGAAGGAAATCGTAGTCCAGTGTCAACGGGGCCTGGGTGTATGCCTTGGCCGCAAAGACGACGAGTCCAACGCGGTCCGAAGTTCGTTCGCTGATAAATTCTGCGCCAACCGCACGGGCCGCTTCAAATCTGTTGGGTCGGAAATCTTCAGCACGCATTGACGTGGACGTGTCCAGAACCATCACGATATCAACGCCTTCGGCAAAGCGCTTCTGTATGACATCCAGGTCTTGTGGTCTCGCCATCGCCAGGACCGCAAGAGTGAGCCCGGCCATACGCAGTACGGCAGGCAAAGCCCGGATCCGATTTCGAACGGTTCTGGGGCCTCGGCGAATCGTTTCTACGGCGCTGTAGCGAAGCCCAGAGGATCGCCTGGCCATCCTCCACGAGCGAAACCCCAGAAGGGGAACCAGCGCAAGCAGGATGAGCCACTGAGGTTGAGCAAATTCCATAGCGTATCAGATTTCCTTCGGTCCGTTAACGATTCGTGATTCGTTCGAGTTCTTTTTGGTTTTGGGCCGATCGCATGTGCTCAACCAGGGCAGGCAAAATGTCGTCGGCAGGCCCGAGTAACAACTCGTCCATTGCATGCGAAAGGGCGGAAGGTTCGACATTAATCTCCACCACATAAGCTCCACTCTGCTTTGCCAACAGCGGTAAACCCGCGGCCGGATAAACAATCGAACTGGTACCTACCGAGAGAAATACGTCCGAGGTTAAAGCTGCTTCCGATGCTCTCTCAAACGGATCTGTCGGCAGAGATTCCCCAAACCACACGACTCCAGGGCGTAACAAACCGCTGCAATCAGCACAACATCGGAGCCCGTCTTTTGAGAGTACAGCATGGTCCGACGGTTCGCCGCATTCAATGCATCGTTCATCGACGATATTTCCGTGGAGCTCTACCATTCTCTTCGTGCCGGCTCGTTTGTGGAGCGTATCCACGTTTTGCGTAACCAGGAGAAATCGATCGCACAATTCGTCCAATTCCGTGATGGCCAGGTGCCCGGCGTTGGGCTGAGCACCTTTCGCCTGTTTCAGCCGCGCCTGATACCATCCCTGAACCAGCTGTGGGTCTCGTCTGAATGCGGCTTCGTTGGCCAGATCCTCGGGGCTGTATTCTTCCCAAAGACCTCCCGGATCGCGAAAGGTGGACAACCCACTCTCCACGCTAATGCCAGCCCCTGTAAGTACACACAGGGAAGTTGCCTGCTTCAGACGAGTAAGAAGTCGTTCTGACGGCATGTTAGAATGTGTGGCGGGACTATTCATGATCGCTGATCTTCTGCGTCTCCGGATTTTCCGCTTGACCAGCTTTGTCTTCCTCTGCTTCTTCGCTCACTTTTTTGTTCTGCGCCGCTTCTCGAAGAGCTTCTTCTCGGGCTGTGAATGTCTTTTCTGTGCCAATAATTGCCGAGCTGGTTCTTGAAAGCGCTGCATGTCCCGCCTCATTTCCGGGTTTCATGTCAGCAAACTTCACTAGATCTGCGTGTAACAGGACCTCCTCCATTTCTCCCACAATTTCCTCCGGTACGATCCCGTCCTCCAGCGCACTTCGGAGACGAGTGATCAACTCCCGGGTTGTTGTTTCCAGAGCTGGGATATCGGAACGCCGCGCCAAATAGGTTCTGAGTAATTCAGACAGCTCAACGTAAAAAGGTTTCACGTTCGCGGGATTATTCAAATCCATCTGTTCAAGCAGTTTGAGTCTGCGCTGGGCTTCATCCCAGGGGGGTTCCGTGGGTTCGGGTTGTTCTTCAGGAAGTTGTATTTCCAGCGTTTTCCTGCTTTTTCTGTAAAGCCAGTACGCGATCCCCAAAAGGAGAATCGGTACAATGTACCAGAGAAGAGAAATTCCAGGGAACTCGGCGAGGCCAGTGATATCTCGAATTCCTTCTGCATCGTCCTGAACGAGAGACGTTATCCACACGAGCACGCCCGGTGTGCCGGCAATTAAAGTATCGGTAGACGAGACCAGACCGATAGGAAAGGTGGCCGCGTAGGCTGAATCCAACTCAAACGTTGCCACTTCGTACCGAAGACTGTCGATGTACCAGTTGTTGCTTATCTCTCGCCTGCCAGGCGAGCTGTGTCCGAGAATAGTGAATCCACCCACTTCAAAAGCTGGTCGACTAATTAGTGAGTCGAGTAGGAAATTGTGAGGGAAAAGTGGGCTTCGGCTTCCATCATGCTCTACAGAGACAGCGATTTCGAATCGTTCGCCGACGGTTACACTGTCTGAGAGCGAATAGGCGTCGTAACGCTGGGCAACGACCGACGTGGTTGTCGTAAGGCCGAGTAGTCCTGCAATCAGACAGGTCGTGGAAATGGTAAGAGAACGCCAACTCATTCTGATTAAGCCTTATTACGGTATCGAAAGAATCGAATTAGAGGCTCGACATACCCTTCATCGGTATGGATTGGAATCCGGTCGGCACGCGCTCTGAAGAGGACCTGCTCGACGAGAGCGATTCGGGATCGGGCCCGCGTGGCGAACGCGGTTCGCACTTCTTTGCTGCTTGTATCGACGACAATATTCTCATCCGTTTCGGCGTCCGTGAGTTCGAGCAGGCCTACCCGGGGGAGTTCCATTTCACGTGGATCCAGTAAATGGACGGCGACTGTATCGTGGCGTCTTGCAACCGCGCGAAGCGGGGCCTCGAAATCCCTATCCATGAAATCGCTCACGAGCAGCACGATCGAGCGGCGGTTCAGTACGTGAACAACGTGGTTAAGGGCAACGGACATATCCGTCTGCGTGGAGGTGCGTTTGTGCGCAAATAGGTCTCTGATCAACCGAAGTACGTGGCGGCGTCCCTTTTTCGGGGGTACAAATAGTTCGACATGATCGGAGAAAAGTAGTAATCCGACTTTGTCGTCGTTCTGGATGGCACTAAAGGCGACGATTGCACAGATCTCGGCAGCGATTTCCCTTTTAAATTTGTAAAACGAACTAAAATCGCCCGAACCCGAAATATCGACGACCAGCAACAGGGTCTGTTCACGCTCTTCTTCGAAAATTTTAACGAAGGTTTCGTCGTACCGGGCCGATACGTTCCAGTCAATATTTCGGATGTCGTCCCCATATTGATACGGGCGAACTTCGGCGAATTCCATTCCCTGTCCCTTGAACGCAGAATGATATTCACCCCCAAAAATATTACTGACCAGACCCTTCGTTCGGATCTCCAGTTTCCGGATCTTTTTGAACAGTTCTTTGGGGATCATGGGCCAGCAGATGCGTTGACCGGATTTTGCTTGATCTCAAATCGATTTATATAACGCATTTTACCCAAAACATGTTGTGAAGTGCGTTAAGATATTGCGACTCCTGTTCGTATCGGCATTCGGGTACCTTATCCTCAGCCAGGCAGGCTTCTTCACATCAATTCGGTACAGATCCCATGGAGATCCTGTAGGATTCCCGTAATATCCGATGGATCAGAACCACGCTAATCATTTTGGAGTCAAGCCCGTGCGATTTGGCATTATTGAGTTCCCCGGCTCGAACTGTGATCACGACGCCTATCACGTGGCAAAGCATGTCTTCGATCAGCAGACATCGTTTATCTGGCATAAGGATCATTCTGTCGGTGACGCCGACGTGGTGATCGTGCCAGGAGGCTTTTCCTATGGAGACGCTCTTCGGTCGGGAGCCATTGCTCGATTTTCCCCGATCATGAAAGACGTCGTTCGATTTGCCAAAAGTGGAGGCCTGGTGTTGGGTATCTGCAACGGTTTTCAGATCCTTTGCGAGAGTGGCCTTCTTCCCGGCGCGCTCATGAAAAATGCCTCGCTTCGATTTATCTGTAAGAATATTTTTATCAAGCCGGAGAACCGGACATCGCCGTTTACACAGACATTGGCTGTTGACTCCGTTCTTCAGATTCCGATTGCCCATGGCGAAGGCAACTATATCGCAGACGACGACATGCTTGTTCGACTCGAGGACGAAGACAGGATCGCATTCAGGTATTGCGATAGCGAAGGCACGGTATCACCCGATTCCAATCCAAATGGTTCATCCAGAAATATTGCCGGCATCCTCAACGAGACCGGTAACGTGTTGGGCATGATGCCCCATCCGGAGCGATGTTCTGAAGAGATATTGGGTCGGTCCGATGGCGCTATGATCTTTGAATCCATCCTGGCGACTGCCGGTGTGCCCGTCTAACTAACTTTCGAACCAGAGTACAACCAATAATTCCATGTTCAAGAACAGACTCATATGGCTTTTTCTCGTCGCCATCGGCCTTACGGGGTGTTTATCGCCACAGCGCCAATCCCAGGACGTAACGGATGCAGATAGCATTCAGAAAACGCAAAATCCAGATACACAAAAGGTTACAGTGATGGAGAATGGGCTGAAGATTCAGATCGTTCTGGAAGGAGAGGGAGAAGAAATCAAATCCGGCGCTGTTGCCAGCGTTCATTATACGGGATGGTTGTACGATGAAGCAGCACCCGAAGGGAAGGGCGACAAATTTGACAGCTCGCGAGACCGGGGAGAACCGTTTGCTTTTAATTTGGGCGCTGGCCAGGTGATTCAGGGCTGGGATCAGGGCGTAGAAGGAATGAAGGTCGGGGAACAGCGGCTACTTACAATCCCCCCGGAACTGGGGTATGGCGAGAGAGGTGCAGGTTCGACCATTCCACCTGGGTCCACGCTGCTTTTCGAAGTCGAACTGGTAGAAATAGGTCTCCGGTAGACTCAAGCCTCAGTCGACGAAACGAGGTATTTCATGTATTCGCGTCGCATAAGTGCGATCGACGATATCGAGATTCCTTTCGGACAAACGGCTTCACATTCGGCATAGTTTGAACAGTCGCCAAAGCCCTCCTCTTGCATCTGATCGACCATCGCGGCTACTCGATGGGTCCTCTCGGGATCTCCCTGGGGTAGCAAAGCAAGATGTGCGATCTTCGCCGCCGTAAACAAGGAGGCGGATGCATTCGGACACGCTGCCACACACGCTCCGCACCCGATGCACGACGCGTAGTCGAATGCACGATCGACGTCGTCTCTGGGGACCAGTACCGCATTGGCGTCTGGGGCATTACCCGTATTGACAGACACGTATCCGCCCGCTTCGATAATCCGGTCGAACGCGGTCCGGTCTACAACCAGGTCTCTGATGATGGGAAATCCTTCGGCCCGCCAAGGCTCCACGACAATGGTGTCGCCGTCCTTAAAATGCCTCATGTGCAACTGACACGCTGCCGTACGCTTTTGTGGGCCATGGGCAATCCCGTTTATGACCAAACCGCAAGATCCGCAAATTCCCTCGCGGCAATCGTGGTCGAATTCAACCGGTAATTCGCCCTTCCGAACGAGCATTTCATTCAGGACATCGAGCAGTTCCAGAAACGACATGTGCTCGTTCACGTCGTTAACGGTATAGTTTTCAAACGTCCCGGAAGACTCCGGACCTGCCTGTCGCCACACGCTCAAATGGATGGTCATCCTGTCTGACATCGTTCTCTGATAACCTGACTATTTATAACTCCTTGTGGTCAGACGAACATTTTCGAATTCGAGATGCTCCATGTGCATTTTGGATTCTTGCTCTTCCTGACTGAACTCCCACGCGGCGACGTACGTCATTTGATCGTCATTCCTCACTGCCTCTCCATCCTTGGTCTGGTATTCCTCCCGGAAGTGTCCGCCGCACGATTCGGTCCGATGCAGCGCATCACATGCCATCAGTTCTCCGAGTTCGAGGAAGTCAGCAACGCGTCCCGCAAATTCCAGGTATTTGTTGTGATACGTCGCGTCACCGGGTACAAGTACATTTTGCCAGTATTCTTCCCGGAGACTGGCGATCCGCCCGATGGCAGATTTCAATCCGTTTTCGTTTCGCGACATTCCTACATCGTCCCACATGATCGAGCCCAACTCGCGGTGGTACTCGGTAACCGTTTTGTTTCCCTTGATGGAGAGCAGTCGATCGATTCGATCTCTGGCTTCCGCTTCAACTTCGGAAAAAGAGTTGTGAGACGTATCCACTTCATCCAACTTCGTACCAGCGATATAATTGCCCAGGGTATATGGGATAATGAAATACCCGTCGGCCAATCCCTGCATGAGTGCGCTGGCGCCTAGGCGGTTGGCACCATGGTCCGAGAAATTGGCTTCGCCGAGGACAAAAAGTCCTGGTACCGTCGTCATTAACTCGTAATCCACCCAGAGACCGCCCATGGTGTAGTGAACCGCCGGGTAAATACGCATGGGTAGCTCGTACGGATCTTCACCGGTTATGCGCTCATACATTTCGAACAAATTCCCGTAGCGCTCTTCGATTTTATGACGGCCGAGGCGTTCGATGGAATTTTTAAAATCCAGATATACGGCCAGTTTGGTACTCCCGACACCACGACCCTCGTCACACGCGTATTTGGCGTTTCTCGACGCCACGTCACGTGGAACCAGATTGCCGAAAGACGGGTAGCGCCGTTCCAGGAAGTAATCCCGATCTTCCTCGGGAATCTGGCTGGGAGGACGCTCATCTCCCGGATTCTTCGGAACCCATACGCGTCCGTCGTTTCTGAGGCTCTCGCTCATGAGTGTGAGCTTCGACTGATAATCCCCCGATACCGGAATACACGTCGGGTGAATCTGGGTGAAGCACGGATTGGCAAAAAAAGCTCCTCGTCTGTGACATCGCCAGGCGGCCGTCACATTCGAATTCTGTGCGTTGGTCGACAGGTAATAGACATTGCCGTATCCACCCGTACAGAGGAGGACGGCATCGCCCAGATGCCGTTCGATTTGCCCCGTAACCAGATTTCTGGTGACAATTCCCCGTGCGTGGCCATCCACAAGGACCAGATCGAGCATCTCGCGTCGGGCGAACATCTCAACGTTTCCTTCTGCTACCTGGCGGCTCATCGCCTGGTAGGCTCCGAGTAGAAGTTGCTGCCCCGTCTGTCCGCGTGCGTAAAAGGTTCTGGAAACCTGTGCTCCGCCGAATGATCGGTTGTCCAGCAATCCGCCGTACTCTCGTGCGAAGGGAACGCCCTGTGCTACGCACTGGTCTATGATTTCGTTGCTAACCTGGGCAAGACGATAGACGTTGGCTTCCCGCGACCGATAATCTCCACCCTTGATCGTGTCGTAGAAAAGGCGCCAGATTGTGTCTCCGTCGTTCGGATAATTTTTCGCGGCGTTAATTCCACCTTGAGCGGCTATCGAGTGAGCCCGTCTTGGAGAGTCCTGGATGCAGAAACTCTTTACTCGATATCCCAATTCAGCCAGCGTCGCGGCAGCTGACGCTCCAGCCAGACCCGTTCCCACAACCAATACGGTATGATTTCTCTTGTTTGCCGGATTGACCAATTTCACCCGGCTCTTATACTTGTCCCACTTCTCTTCTAACCGACCGGGCGGGACTTTTGGAGCAAGAACTGGAGGCATGAGAGATGCGGGTTTCGAGTCAGGGGGTACTAAACCCAGTCAAAATATATTGCGATAGGTACGATCAGAAATCCGACGCCAATGCCGACTCCAAAAATCCCACTCAGTGCATAGGCAGGCACTGATATCGATGGTCTCATGGCACCGATGGATTGAAAAGCGCTCCAGATCCCGTGTCTGAGATGAAGGGCGAGAATGAGAACAACGGCCGGATATCCGAACGCGTACGCCGGATTATGAAACTTCAGCCGCATGAGGCGTGCAAGGTCTCTCATAACCGTACCGTTGACCGTGGTCTCGTAGTATGCGCCGTACTTAAAAGAAGCCAGGTGGATCACCAGGAAAATGCCGATAATGAGTCCTGTTACCAACATGCTGCGCGAGCTCATCGTCTGATGACTCGGCTCACCGACGCTCTGGCTCTTCAGGTATTTTGACGAACGTGCCCGACGACTGCTAATCCAAATATTGATGCCGAGACCCATGTGCGTCAGTAAAAACACAAGAAGCGTTATCTCGACGACCCACAAAACCGGGCCCAGGCTGATCAGGAAGTGAGCGTACGCATTATACGCGTCATCGCCAGCAAAAAACTGCAAGTTGCCCAGCATGTGCTCCAACACGAATACCACCAGGGCAAGTCCTGTGATTCCAGTCAATAATTTCTTACCGACCTGGGACGTAATAAGGCTTCGAAGTTTCGATCGGGTTTGCGTCATGGTCGCAGAATGAATTCAGCCGAAACCGGGGTCGCCCAAAGCGGGTGTACCAGATAGACACCTGGCGAGCTACGTATCAGGCTTACTGCTACTATCGAAATCTACAAACGGGGTTTTTCAAGTAATGACGAAATGGACGTAGATCGACGTTTTCGAGACGAAGAATATGGGAATTGCAGACATGAAGGCAAGCTGTCTGGCGATCGATATGACCGCACCGGCCGCTCGTTCATGGTTTCGAATTACCTGGTGATCGAAAGTCCGCGCGGGCCCGTGTAGGCGGCTCTCGGCCGGATAAGCCTGTTCTCCTTCCACTGTTCGAGTAAATGGGCTGTCCAACCTGTTATCCTTGACTGAGCGAAAATGGGCGTGAAGAGATCCGGGTCGATTTCCAGTGTCGCATAGACGGAGGCGCTGAAAAAGTCTACGTTCGGATAGAGTCCTTTTTCTTTTTCCATAGTTTCCATGATCTCAAGGCTCATTTCGTACCACTTCCTTGTGCCTCGTTCCTGGCTCAATCCATCCAGCATTTCGCGAAGAATGGCCGCCCGAGGGTCAAGAGTTTTGTAAACGCGGTGCCCGAAGCCCATAATACGCGCTTTCTCTGCCAGAAGAGATCGGATGTATTTGCTCGGTTTGGCGCCTTTCCGGTCAATGTCATTGAGCATTTCCATCACTCGAATGTTTGCCCCGCCATGGAGGGGTCCTTTTAGAGCTCCGACGGCTCCCGTAACGGCCGAATACATATCCGATAACGTTGCCCCGATCACGCGGCCCGTAAATGTGGAGGCGTTGAGACCATGTTCGGCGTGAAGCACCAAACAAGCATCGAACGTTCGTTCCGCAACTTCACCGGGTTCTTCTCCTGACAGCATGTAAAGAAAATTGTGTGCTTCTCGGCTCTGTCTCAGGGGTTGCACAATTTCCTTCCCTTTGCGAATCCTATCGAATGCGGCAATCAAGACCGGAATTCGAGCGGTCAAGCGTATCGCCTTTCGATAGTTTGCCTCTGGAGAGGGGTCGTTTGCTTCACCATCGAATAGCGAAAGAACGGAGATGCCGGTTCGAAGGGCCGCCATCGGATTGGCATCTTCGGGGGTCATTCGAAGAATGTCGACGATCATGGGCGGGAGTGTTCGCTCAGAGGCCAACTGGCGAATCAGGGCTTCCGTCTCTTCAGGCGAAGGAAGTCGCCCATTCCATAGTAAAAAAGCAACTTCCTCGAACGTCGCATTCGCAGCGAGGTCCTGAATGTCGTACCCGGCATAAATCAGTTCTCCTTTCTGACCATCGATGTCGCAGATCTGAGTCTCCAGTGCTACGACGCCCTCCAGTCCTTTAGCTAGTGCTGGTTTCGGTCTACCGTTGGTTGATATCGAATCGTTGGACGTGGCCATAAATGCAGGGTCAATAGTGGTAGACGGGTGGGATCCGTGTGGTGAAATTTTTTCCGACGAACAACACGATCATACCCTGATACGACAATTACGTTGCTCTGACTCGACGAATTTATATTTAAGGATTTCGCGTGCTAAGCGTGTTGATCGAAGGTTATCGGGATCATTTACCAGGTGCAAGCCATTTATAGGTCCATATCGCACTTTGTGTACCATTCGGTTACCGATACCCACACATCGCGAGTATTTTACTGTAAAACCGACCGTTCACCCATTCTATTTTGCTGTCCAGCAGGCTCGAACAATCGTTTTTTGCGAAGAAAACGAATACTATCCGTTTCAGGATCTTGCTAAAAAGGACGCTCAATGGTTCAGTACTTGATTATTTTCTCGATCTACCGATCCTCTTATTATGGTTCAGCCGAACTATTCAGGCTGCCGTCGGATACCGGACTCATCACAGAAAGGAGTCAATCAGTACAAATTCAAACTATGGGATGTCCGCCCGCTCCGCATTCGGAGGGAAGTGGCGATCCCGTCTACCATCAACTATTAAACGGAAGCACGGCGCACCCGAACGTGGGGGTTTATACGCTATGCAGAACTCGATGCTGACTCGTTTTCCAGACATAATGAAAACGATTCTTTTCTCCAGCATCACGTGCTTTGGCTACTTATGGGGTAGAACACCCATCCCTGTTTCGACCGATAGAAAGAGGCCGATGAAAGACCCTGGTCGTTGCCAGACAATTCTGTACGCTCCCAGGTGGCGCCTGGACGAAAGACGTATATGTCTAAAGAAATTATTATCAATGCCCAACCGGAGCAGACCAGAATCGCCATTGTCGAAAATGGAGATCTGGCTGAACTCTTTATCGAGACCGAGGACTACGAGCGGACGATTGGCAACCTATTCCTCGGTAAGGTTCGGCGAGTCATGCCAAGCATCCAGGCCGCATTCGTCGATATTGGGCAAAAGCAGGATGCCTTTTTACACTTTTCAGATCTGATTGACAGCTTACCGGATTGGCTGGAATTCATCAAACAAGACCAGCCAAACGTCGGGACGTTTAAAACCAAATATTCTCATCAGATCAGTAAGAAAGGGCGGCACCACCCGCGCCGAGATTCGGGAAATCAAAATTTCTCGGACGGAGCGGACACGGAATATGAAATCGAGGAGGTCGGTAACGCAGGAAAGGGCGGAGCCAAAGAGCATTCGCACATTACCGATCGATTGTCTCGTGGCCAGCGGCAATTGGATCAGCATCAGCAGGCGAAGAAAGCTTCCGGGACGAGGGATTCTGGCCGATCCTCCGACCGAACAAATGGTGCTACCGGAAATCCCAATCCTGTAAAATTCCTTCGAAAGGACCAGCCGATTCTTGTTCGCATCAGTAAGGAGCCTATTCAATCAAAGGGCAGCAGGGTTACGACCGATATTTCGCTTGCTGGAAGATTCCTGGTCCTGGTTCCCATGGCGAATTACGTTGCAGTCTCCAAGAAAATTATGTCCTTCAAGGAGCGTCGTCGCTTGCGGGCGCTCGCCAAGAGTTTGCTGCCTGAGGGTTTTGGTGTGATTGTTCGGACGGTAGCGTCAGGACACAATGCGAAAGCGCTCGACACCGACTTGAGACTGCTTGTCGAGAAATGGCGGAAAGTGGAACAACGACTTGCAAGCCACAGGCGTCCACCTACGGTCATTCATGAAGATGTCAATATGGCTTCTTCAATCATTCGAGATTTTTTCTCGGAAGACTTTGACCGGATTCTCATCGACAGCTCACGCCTGTACCGGAACATCAAGGGGTATATCCAGGCCGTGGCTCCAAAGATGGCACCCAAAGTGCGACAGCATACCGCAAGACAACCAATCTTCAAGGCCGTGAACATTGACAAGGCCGTTGATCAAGCGTTTGAGAGTAGGGTGGAACTGCCGTCCGGTGGATATCTCTTCATAGAGCATACTGAGGCGATGCACGTCGTCGACGTTAACTCGGGCCGAGCCGGTAGAGGGTTGAGTCAGGAGGAAAACTCTCTCAAAGTAAATCTCGAGGCGGTAAAAATTATTGCTCAACAGGTTCGATTAAGGGATCTGGGGGGCATTTTGGTCGTCGATTTTATCGACATGCGGCAGGAGCGAAACCGGCGGAAAGTACATGATCTGCTCAGACGTGAGTTCAGGAAGGACCGGGCCGTTACGAAGGTGCTTCCGATGAGCGATTTCGGTCTGATTCAGATTACCCGTCAGAGATTGAGACCCAGTATTACCGCCACGTTTTCCTTGGAGGAAGCGACCGATACGAAGGATGGAAGTCGAGAACGGGAATCGGGCCGTCGGCAGGAGGTTCGCCAGAAGCACGGGCCGCCGATCGAGCCGGAGGACGTAATCGGAAAAATTGAAGATTGGCTCGTGGCTTATCGGGAATCGGACCGGTCAGGACCCGTAAAACTTATTGTTCATCCGTTTACGGCAGCCTACCTGAATCGGAAGTTTCCAGCACAGGCGACGCGGTGGTCTCTAAGACACAAAATTCGGATCAGTGTCGAGTCAGACGTTCGGATGGATCCGCTCGGGTTCAGATTTTTTGACGGAAAAACAGGCAAGGAAATTTCGTCTCGGCCAAATAGGCAAAAACGGAACCCGCGCAGAAATCGAGGAAAAAAGAACGTCGGTGACCGGAAACAAAATCAGTAAGATTGGTGCACTCTCAATTCTGATCTTTTTTGGCTTAGTGATTGAGACCGAAGCCAGACAAAGGGACTACGGTTCACGGGGCGCTCTGCGTCAGTCTGCAGGCTTCTCTTATTCGATTCCGGATTTTACTCCCGACGACCCGTCCTGTTTAAGTAGTGACGGGGACGGTAATTGTACCGTACTGCAGGACTATAGATTTTCTGATCCCGTCTTTGGGATCTTCTTTTCCAGGCCGGGGATTCTCGTGTCCCTGGGCCGAGGATCGCAAAATGGTATCGGCGAAGAGGGGGGTGACCTGGAACTATTGCAGACCGTCATACGGTTGAGTGGTGCACTCAGACCCTTTCCAGGGATGCGGGAGGCGAATACGCAATTTGTTGTTCCTGTCGCCCTTCACAGTGGCTATCGCCGCGTTTCAACCGACATGTCGGAAGGATCCATTGATCGATTTGAATCAACGGTGCTGGCGATCGGAATCGGTGTGGGTGTTTTACGTGAAAGTGGATTTACCCGTATATCAGCCCATCTCATGCCATTCTTCGGTTTGGCATCGAGTTCGTTCGGATTGGGAAGTGGAACCTCCACACTCCTGGATGCAGACGTAGAATTGACGCTCGGGCCAGTGTCCGGAGAAATCGGAATCGCATTGGGTTATTCCTTTCGCTGGCAAAGGTGGGACCTGGAAGCGCAGTTCGGAAGCGATCAGAATTTCACTGGCAAGGAGCACGGAGTCCGAATTGGCGTATTTTGGTAGAGAAGACCATTCGCCCCAATGACAAACAGAACTTGAATCGCAGCAGGAATGAAGTCGTCGCAAATCGCTAAGGAACTCGAAGATGCCGCCCGTCAACTCGATGTGCGGGTCAGAAGAGAAAAAGGAAATTTCAGAGGAGGGTACTGTATTCGCAATGGGGAAGAGATTTTGATGCTCAACCGCCAGCATCCACCTGAAATTCATGTCGCCGTGTTGGCCGAAGCCCTTAAAAATCTTCCTGTCGATTCCGTCTATTTGAGACCTGCCGTTCGACAAGCTCTCGAAGAAACCTGGAAAGCCAACGCGCTTCTCGAATTCGAGACGGAAGATGATGATTGAGGACGACGGAATTCATATCATAATTCTCGGAACGGGCACGTCCACAGGGATACCTGTGATCGGATGTTCATGTCCCGTCTGTCTGTCCGATGATCCCCGGGACAAACGACTTCGGTGCTCCTGTTACGTGAAGGCGCAAGGAGTTGATTTGATCATCGACGTTGGCCCCGATTTTCGCGCGCAGGCAATTCGGGCCGGAATAGCTAATGTTGATGCCGTTCTGATTACACATCATCACTTTGATCATGTCGTGGGTCTTGACGATCTTCGTCCATTCCTGTTCGAGAATAGAACGGCCATCCCCTGTTACACCTCTCCCAATTCGGCTGAAGTTCTCGACCGTATGTTCGCCTACATTTTTCGTGACGGAACGTATCCAGGTACGCCCAATTTGGAGTTGAAAGCGGTTGAAGAATCGTTTCAGGTGGCCAGTCGGGACGACGAGAGGAAGAAGACAACAGTCATTCCCGTACCGGTTGAGCATGGTGATTTTTTGATCTACGGATATCGAATCGGGAATTTTGCCTATCTCACGGACACGAGCGGCGTTCCGGATGAGAGTGTATCGCTGCTTCAGGACCTGGATGTGCTCGTACTCGATGCCCTTCGGCATCGTCCGCATTCAAAGCACCTGACCATTTCGCAGGCAGTAGAGGTTGCGCAGCAAATAGGAGCCCGCCAGACGTATTTCATTCACATGGCTCACAGTGTGCTCCATGCTGATGAAGACGCCAAACTCCCTGATGGCGTTGCTTTCGCCTACGATGGTCTGTCATTTTCGGTCGGCGCATAGACGGGCTGTCTTTTGGGGGTGGGAGGACGAAACGGTACCTTAATTGTGCCTGGCCATCGATTGAATGATAAAATTTCGAAGCGAAAAGCGCGAAATGAATCCATTTCTGAATGAGCTCCTCGACGACATCGAGCACCTTCGAACGGAGCTTCACAGGCTGACGTCAGATCTCTCAGATGAAGAGATGCAACGGCCGCCTGCACCGAAGTCTTGGTCCATTCTCTCATGCGTCGCGCACATCACTAAAACAGGGAATGAATATCTACCCCGTCTGCAGAAAGCCGCTAACGACTCACCAACGATTGACAACAGCTCCCTATCCTACCGGCCATCATGGATAGGCAAGATATTTCTTTCCAATCTTTCGCCGTCATCCAGGCGACGCCTGTCTGCACCAAAAAAATTCAAACCCGTACCCACTACGGATTGCTCGTCTACCCGGAATGATTTCAACTCACAGCTAGATGAACTTTCGGATTTGATTCGGCGGGTCGACGGACGGGATTTTAATCTGGTTCGTTTTTCCTCACCGGTATCGCCGCTGATTCGATTTTCACTCGCCGATGGACTGGCCATTGTGGTTATACACGCTCGTCGACACATGGCTCAAATCGCTAAAATACGAAAAGTGATTCTGGAACTCGGCAACGAGGACCGCGCTCGGGTTCCATCATAGATCATATCGCTCAAGACGTCGAGCCAAGCCGAACCCAGCGTCTATTACAGACTTCGCGGCTTCCGATTCCAGATTCAGAGCAGGATTCGTATGATTCAGATGAATGAATCTGATTTTTGCGCGTTGAGTGTCTGGTAGGTTTTTCAAGCGATTCATGGTTTGGGAGATAAACGGATGCGGAAACCCGCTCATATCTCTCCCTGGGATTTCTCCATTCGCGAAAAAGGAGCCGTCTATGAATGCGAGATCGACGGATTGCAAAACGCCTTCTAACCGACGGCCTTGGTCGTCCCACTCTTCCCAGCTATCGATATCAGGAATAAAGAGGGCTGTTCGATTGGGTCCCTCAATTCGATAGCCCACAACCTCTGAGTATTCCTGACGGTGGGGAACTAAAAACGGAATCACCTGAATCTCATTAGTCAGTCGCACTGGAATATTTTCACCCATTCGGCGCAAGCGAATATTTTGATAACGGACCAGCTGCTCCCACGGACCGTTAAGCTCCAGAAATTCGGCCATGAGGGGCATCGCGTAGACCGATACGCTCGACGCTCCTATAGATTCGTGCCCCAAGAACATAAGTCCCGTGTAGTGTCCGATATGCGCGTGAGTGAGAAATATTCCGTCTGGAGTCAGTTGGTTGGATGACGGTTCTGTTCGTTCGAGCAAATACCACTGCTGGCGAAAATCCGGACTTGCATCGAACATCCATTTCTTTCCCGAATTCGGATCAACCAATCCCAGGCTCGTCGCGAGATGAGCATATTCCGGATCGGTCCATCCGGGATGAGTGTGATCGCCTGACTGTGGGACGCCGGCATCCTGTGCGATGCCAAGTACCAGGATGAATGGACCTTGAGAAGGCCCTCCGATCTGCGCCATCGCTATGAATGGGCTCAACTGAAGCGAGAGAGCTACCATCGAAAACGTCAGGAGTGCCCGCATACCTACAGCAACGACTTTACCGCCCCTCCATCCACCGAAAGTGCGATACCCGTGATATAGCTCGCTCTGCGACTCAGAAGAAAGGTTGCCGCTGCGGCAATCTCGGTTTCGGTACCGATCCTCTTGAGGGCGCAGTTTTGTCCCCAATCAGCCTCGATTTCCTCAATGGACTTGCCGGAGCGTTCACTCTGGGCTTCAGATAAATGACGAAGTCGGTCCGTTCGTGTGTACCCGGGTAGAATCGTGTTGACCGTGATACCCTCCGGCCCAAGCTCTTCCGAAAGGCTTTTCGCGAATCCCTGAACCCCTGCCCGCGACACGTTTGACAAATAAAGGCTGGGTACGGGCTGTTTGGATGTCAATGACGTGACCATCAGGATCCTTGCAAAACTGTCTTTCGCTGCAGCCCGAAGAAAGGGCAGCGCATGTCGCGACAGATTGATCGTACTCATCAAATTCAGCTCTAGCGCGTCGCGCCAGGCTTCGGCATCAAAATCTTCTACGAAGCCCGATGGAGGACCACCTGCGTTTGTCACCAGGATGTTGAGCCCGCCCAAGGCCTCCGCCGCTAGCTGAAGGGCAGCCTGAATCTGGTCTTCAACCGTCACATCACAAACGACTGGCAACGTGCGACCTTTTCCCAATTGATTGAGATCCTCGGCAGCCGCTTCAACTCGAGCCTGATCTCGCGAGCAAATTGCCACATGACAGCCCTCCGAAACCAGTTCCGTCGCAATCGCCTTGCCGAGGCCGCTACTTGCCCCTGCGACGAACGCGGAAGCGCCCTCCAGTCCGAAATCCATACCGTAGGTCGTTTGTTCTTAGAAGAATATTCGCTTGTGTTGTGCTCTTGTACGCTTCAATTTAGCAGTCAACTCAACAACCAATGTTTAGACAAAGATACGCGGTGTAGTAAATCGTATGGGAAGAAAAGATGTATCCGTCGAGCGGTCCCGAATAAAGACATCGGGGGCTCCGGCAGCCATTGGACCATATAGCCAGGCCATTATGGTGGGCGATACTCTTTACTGCTCAGGGCAGATCGCGATCGACCCCGCGACGGGTCATATGCTCTCAGACGGTATCGAAGCCGAAACGGAGCAGGTTCTCAACAACCTCCTGGCGCTTCTTCACGCAGCAGATCTAGAGATGGAGCACGTCGTCCAGTGTCGTGTGTATCTGACTGATATCAGCGATTACGGGCAGGTCAACGAGATTTATGCGCGATACTTCGGCGAGGATGCGCCCGCCCGAGAAGCCGTTCAGGTCGCTGCTCTTCCCAGAGGTGCTCGTGTAGAGATTTCTTGCACGGCGGTGCGATGAGGCATTCGCGCTCAGATTGGCTCAGTATCTAAGAAGGGAATGTACCGGTATGGTATTCTCAAGCAGGTCGCGGCCTTTTAGATCCAGGATTTCCACCAGAAATGAATATCCGGCGACACAGCCTCCTCCAAACGTAACGAGGCGATGTGTTGCAGCCGCAGTACCCCCCGTCGCAATCACATCGTCGTGAATCAGAACCCGATCTGTTTCATGAATAGCATCGATATGCATTTCGATCGTGTCCGTGCCGTATTCCAGCGAATAGGTCTCCACGATTGTGGTATAAGGAAGCTTTCCTTTCTTGCGCACCGGGATAAATCCCGCGTCCAGTTCATCAGCCAACATGGCACCGAGAATGAAACCGCGCGCTTCGATACCGACTACTTTCGTAATTCCGGCATTGCGATATGGATCCGCCAGGCAATCAACCGCGAACCGAAGCAGCTTCGAATCTAACAGAATCGGCGTTATGTCCTTGAATTGAATTCCAGGAGACGGAAAATCAGCGACGGTACGAACGGCCTGGGTCAGGCGATCCATCATAATGGCACAATCTCTACGATTCTGCTACTGAGAAGCAATTTGAAGCGACTTCTCGTATTCGAGCTTAAAGGTTTCTACTGCTCGGAAGATAGCATTCGCCATTGACGTTTGCCCGTCGGCGGAGGCGAGGAATCTCTCCTCATACGGATTGGTCAGGAATCCCAATTCAATCAAAACAGCGGGCATGGACGCTCCGAACAGGACATAAAACCCGGCCTGCTTCACTCCGCGATCCCGTCTAATCGCACCGTCTCGGAAGTGTTTCTGTACGACCTCGGCGAGCCTTTCACTGTGACGCATGAACGAGCTCTGCGCCAGTGCCTGTCGAGCCAGCGAAGCCTGGGTATACTTGCGATACTGATCGCTGTCTGATTCCAATTTTATGACTTCATTTTCGCGCTCCATCACAACTTGTGCGGAATCAGATCGGTGAATTCCCAGGAAGAACGTCTCCGTTCCTCGAGCCGATCGATACTTGGATGAGTTCGCATGAATAGAAAGAAACAGCTTGCCACCAGCTTGATTGGCTATACGACCTCTCTCTGCCAGAGAAATGAAACGATCGTCTGTACGCGTGTATACGACATTGACGCCAAGCTTTTTGCTCAACAACTGTCCAAGTTCCATCGCCAGATCAAGTGCAAGGTCTTTCTCGAGCGTACCGCCCGGTCCGAATGCTCCTTCATCCCATCCTCCGTGTCCGGCATCGATTACGATCGTATCCAATTTCCACTGACTACCGGGTGTGTTCGATTGACGGTTGTCCACCGACGATTTTTCCTGCTTCGATGGAGCGTTTTTACTCAGCGCACTGGCGAACAGCCGATCCATGTCGCTTACTACGGTCTCGGGCGTTGAACCGGCGATTCCGTTCGATTTACCCTTAGATGATTTTTCGATGTTTGCAATGTCGGCTCTCCTGGGAAGCGCAGCCGGACCGGCGACCGAGATCCGATTCGGTATGGGCGTGCTCGGGCGGCTCTCTCGTGACAGGGTGGAAGAGTCGATCAGATCTTCTGGTGTCCCTGGCATCAGAGATACCGTATCAATCGAATCGGATTGTGAGGACGAAAGCAACTCGGCAAGCGACAGACTCTTGACGGATGGAAGATTGAAGTCGCCGGTGATCACGAGTATCATGTCGAAGCTGTCGGGATCCTGGTGAACGGCCGTATTCAGACCTGGAACCGTAAATACGACATCCAACAACACTTTCCCATTCTCCTCTCGGACAGTGTAGCCTTGAACGGGCCCTTCGGCTGTCTCCAGCACGGGGTCGGGTGCGAGTCGGGTGTTGAGCAACGTAAGCCTGAGTCCCTCCATCTCTTCCAGGTCGGTGGTACTGAACCATGGAATTTCATCGTCGCTGTGAAGACGAAGATGATATTCTGACTCGCCGGTGGGGGAAAAGGATATTCGATCGATTTGGGCGGTGCCCCGGTCGGAGACCGATGATCCGACTGTCATCATAACAGAGACCGACACGAAGAGGAGTACGACCACTCTTCGCGCGGAAGAATATGTATGAGCAGCTCGCCTTGTCATTGGAATCAAACGACGTTGCCTGAAGTCATTCACCATATGTCCGAACTCGTAAACGTCGTCGAGTTCAGCGCGGTATCTACAGGACAGGTATCGGCAGATAATGGACGTAGTAAAATTTTGACATGACGAAAAAGAACCGTGATAAATGTCTCAGTTGGCCCGGGAAGCAAATTATCAGGCGAGTGACGTGTCTTCGAAAAGAAGAGCCCCGATGCAAAAATCGCATCGGGGCCGGGCCGCACACTGCGGCTTATTCAAACACGGGTTATTCATTCATTCGCTAAGCGATTTTACCAATCGAGCGTATCTCGTTCCCCCCGGAGTTGGCTCAGGCGCCGCTGAACAATTTGATCGCGAGAGGCGCTGCGTTCCTGGACCTGCTGACGAAGCTGTTCGAGGTCAGCCGAGATTTTGCTGATACGTTCCTGCTGGGCTTCGAGCTTCAGGTCAAATATCTGATTGACGAGAGCTTCAAGTTCTTCATTGAGCTCGGCATTTTCTCCGTTTTCCGACCGCCGAATCTTCCGGGCAAGTTCTCGAGATTTTCTCTCCAGCTTTCGAATCTCACCGTTGCTTCCGGATCCTATCATAAAAGATCCAAATGTCCCGTCCGTCATCACTTCAAAGCTCTCGTGAAGCGGCTCCAATTCCATCGAGAAGTCGAAATCATTCATTTCATGGCGAAGGTCGTCGCCTTCCCAAACGGCAAACGGTTCGTTGTCCAGAGATTTCAACAGGCGCGGTGATCGAAAAGCAAAGTTTCCGAAACCACCTTCTCCATCTCCACGGAAAAACGCAAACCCATGATCCCCGTCTTTGGAGAAACGGATCGGCAGATCCTTGTTGTCGAGCTCTTTCACTACTTCGCCGTTTACGTAGACCTTTCCATCTTTGACTTCGATGCGATTCACATCGATCTCCTCGGATTCCTGGGCTCTCGCGGGGAATGCCAGCAGTACGAGTAGCGCGAGTGCACCAAGTACTCTGGCGGCGTGTGTCAGTTTATTAGTCATTGTGCTTAAATCGTGCATGTATTTGTTCAGTAATAGTCGTTTTGATCTACCAGTCGAGTTCGCCGAGGAGTTCCTTCAGCCTACTCTCAATAATCCGTTGGCGGAGATCAGAGCGTTGACCTAGCTTTTCACGTAATTCCTGAAGCCTGCTTGCAAGCTGTTCAATTTCCTGTTCGCGATTCTGCTGTTTCAGCTCGAACGCTTCGTAGAGTCGTTTTCTAAGCTCTTCAATAATCTTCTGCCGTTGACCAGCATTACCGGCGGCCCGGGCCTCCATGGCGAGTCGGTGTGTATTCTCCTCCATGTCGTGTTCGCGGACTAACTCGCCGTACAGATTCAAATTCTGATCGTGAATTCCACTCAGGTAGCTTTCAAATTCCACGCGAGGGAATGACATTGCGATCCGTGCCGCATTTTCCGCCTGAAGTTGTAGTTTTTCAGCCAGAATAAGCGTTTGGTCACCTTTTTTTTCGGCTATCTGCTTCCGAATAATCTCGAATTCTTTCGCCTTATCGTTTAGTGCCGTCGTGTAATTCTCCATCACGACACCAGAGGGTTCGTTGCGGCCATGTACGTCGTAACTCTGGCGTTCATTTCTGGTCAGGACCCGAACCATCGAATTCTCGTCATCAGGATCGCGAAAGAACACTACAACACGACCGTCTCTGGCAATTTCGTCGTCCGCTTCTACCAGTTTTCCATCGAGTAACTGGTAGACCGTACCGTTCAGCTCCAGGAGCGCATCACCTTGAAAACTCCAACGAAGGTCTCGATTGCGGATCTTTAGAGAAGGCGGAAGCTCGCTTGTGGGAACCTGTTTTCCGTCGATGAGAACATTGCCGTCTGCAATCGTCACCACGTGCATCGTTTCCTGGGCGAGTACGTTTACGGACGATTGCACAAGCAAAAAGTATGCGAACGCGAAAGCCGGCACCCACATTGTACGTTTTCTCATCATTCTACCTAGTTCAGAGACCTAATCAGTTAACGGGTCGAGCCCTAAAATCAATTTTACTATTTGTTTAGAAACGATTGATCGTCTGCCGTTCGTATATCCTTCTCCAATTTTCAAATACTTGAGTCAACTATCGCCGTGAAGATGCCTGGTGAATGCCTGGCTGCGTACCTCCGGGTAGCGTTTCCAACGGGATCGATCGGGCTCCCCAATCCAGATCGTCGGCTGGACGCATAGTTTCGATCCGTCTTGAGAGTTCTCTCAAAGACTCTGCATAGTTCCAGACCAGGAGTGGATCCGTGGCGCGACCAGTGCTGACGACGGCGTGGCCTGAAACGACGGGTCTGGCGCGGAGCAATGATTCCGCTTCCGCAGTCATTTCGTCAGCTGCAATCTGTGCGCTTGCGGGTAGAGCCTCGTCCGTCGTAGACGAAAAATATCCGAACCAAACAGCGATGACAATCACCGCAGCAAGAGACATGGCAGGAATCAGAACCTTTCGAATGGGTCTTGTACGCCACAACGGAGGTCGGTCACCCCGTCGATCACCAATTTCGGTTGACGCGGACGCTCTTGCTGCGTGCGCCACAACCCGATCAATGCTAGTCGCATCTGGTTTTGACCGACCCAGGTGGTCAAGATGAAATTTTACCTCACTCAGCGCTTGATGCTCACTCTGTAGTTCTTCGTCTTTCAACAAAGAACGCAGATCTCCTTCCGCGTCTTTTTCTCCGTAAAGATGGAGTAGAATACTCTTTTTTTCTTCCATAACGGTCTACCGTTTCTTCCTTCGGTCAGGTACCGAATTCTGATAATTCCACTTTGTCTGACGAAGAAATGATGCCTCTCAGGTTATGAAGGGCATATCGCATTCGTCCAAGTGCCGTATTAATCGAACAATCAGTCAGTTCTGCAATTTCTCTAAACGTCAAATCAGCTTCGTGACGCAGAAGCAACACTTCCCGCTGTTCGGGAGGTAGTTCATCGATGCATTCTCGCACGAAACTCTCTTGCTCGGAGTTGTGCAGCACAACATCAGAAGAAAGTCCGTTATCAGGAAGCCGATCCCAAAAAGAGGTATCCAGGTCGTCAGCGGTCGTCGACACGTCCTGCCAACGTTTTCTACTGCGCAGATGGTCGAGTGCTGCGTTCCTGGCTATTCTCAACACCCAGCCCAGAAATCGGCCCTGTTGAGAGTACGACGCCCGTTGTTTCTGAAGAGCTGAGATGACTCGGATATACGTTTCCTGAAAAAGGTCATTGGCAACACTTCGATCACGAACCATCCCGTATAGAAAACCAAATACTCTTTCCTGGTGTCGCTCCACCAGCATTCGGAACGCACGTTCGTCACCCTGGTCGACGTATGCCGACACCAGTTCTTCATCCGATGGATTCAGTAAACTTATCCGGTCTTCTACCCGCTGCGGGAAAGCCATCTTCCAGTCGTCTGACGTTCAGTTCGCTCTATGAACGCATCAGTGTCGAGATTTATTGCATCCAAGGAAAAATCGCACACCGGGTGGATTCACACGCCGAGTGTCCTTGCATAGGCGAGTAGTAGACGAGAATTGGAGCGATCGGTTGCAGCGTCGAAGGGCCCGAAGACGCAGTCTATCGAAAGATGCTCAGCTTCTGCCCCACGCGAATCGTGTTACCCCGAAGCGCATTCCATTTCTTAATCTTTGCGACTGTTACGGCATATCGGCTTGCGATGCCGATGAGCGTGTCCCCTCTACGGACGGTATGGGTTACTATTTCGGATCCCGACGTAGAGCGAATATTGAGTCGCTGTCCTATCCGAATCCTGGAACCGGCTATTCCATTCCACTGGCGGAGATTCGTGACGGTGACTCCGTGCCGAGCAGCGATTTTCGACAACGTGTCACCGGATTTTACAACGTAGGTATTCTGTCCCGAAGTCGGTGCCGGCCTCGGATCTGTAAAAATCGATAGCCTTGCTCCCGAAATGATTCGTGTTCCGCGCAGATTGTTCCAAGATTGGAGTTGGGAAACCGATACCTTGAACCGACTGGCAATTTTACCCAGTGTATCACCGCGTCTTACGGTGTAAACAGTTCGGATTTTTCCACTGGGTACATTGGACGTCGACGATTGAGAAGGACCAGAGGTTGTTCTTGCAGGAACGATTCGTGAAGAGGTCGAAGCGGCCGACCTTAGTGACCGAACCGCTGACACGATTGGACGCGTTGAACGCCGACCGTATTGCACCAGTGTTCCTGTGGCGTCGGTAATTTCAGGGAGTGTCTGGCTATAATCGAATAAAGGCACGATCAATCGCTGACCAATCCGGATTCGAGTGCTCCGGAGTCCGTTCTTCTGCATGAGTCTCGACACACTCACACCATACCGCGTTCCGATTTCACCGAGCGTATCTCCGCGTCGAACCACGTATTCTCCTGCCGGTTTTTTGACCGACTCGGGGAGAGCGTCGTAGGCGGCGAAAAATTGATCCGCAGTCCCAACAGGAATTCTTAAATAAAATGGTCCGGTCGACGGGGGTAGCGTGGAGCGTCGAAGACTGGGATTGAGTGCTCTCATCGTCGAAAGATCGGTCCCGGCCAGATCGGCGATTTCGCGTAGCGATAACATTCCCTGAACCGGGACAAGCTGATATTCATAAACCGGACCGGGTTCACCCTGTTTCAAGTCAAACGCATTGGGATTTGAGATAATGAAAGAGGTGGCGATGTACATCGGAACGTATCCTCTCGTCTCTCGGGGCAGGTATCGATAAATATCCCAATACGTCGGAACCGTGTTTCCGTCCGATTTGGACCGGTTAATCGCACGTTTGACGCACCGCGGACTGCAATTATAACCTGCCAGGGCGATCTGCCAGTCGCCGTATCGCGCGTATAGATCTTTCAGGTGCTTCGCGGCGGCGCGGGTGGATTTCTCAGGATCCATTCTCTCATCAACCCACGCATTTATCTCAAGGCCGTAGGCTCTCCCCGTGCCGGCAATAAACTGCCACATGCCAACGGCTCGGGCCCAGCTCCTCGCCTTCGGGTTCAGACCGGACTCGATCATTGCCAGGTATTTCAACTCGTCCGGAATCCCTTCTTCTCTGAAGATCCTTTCGATCATCGGGAAATAGGTGTCCGCCCGTTCCAACCAACGATTGAGATGCCGATTCGGTGTCTTGAGAAGCGTCTGCATGGTGCTTTCCACGAGACGATTCAGGGTCATGGGGACGGTGGTCTGAAGCGGCTGAAGCTCCGGGGTGAAGACATTCTCAAGGAGTGGGTTTCGAACTTTCTCAAGCGCAGTGAACACATCTGATCTCGTGTCGAAAATATCACCATAAGCCAGGAATAAGGTGTCGGAAATCCCGAATTGGCGCTCATATTCACTCACCAGGACTTGATAGACTTCCATGAAGCGCGGTTCTTCGCGAACATATTGATGCCGTAAAAGCTCAGACACGTCCGTAAGAGCGCCCTCCAGTAGCGGCGATATGTCGTCCTCCTGGCCAAGAGCCATCGCTGCAAGTACTTCGGCCTGGAACTCGTACAATCTCGCCAGTCGAGCGAGCAGCTGGGCTTCAGTCAGAGAGTCCGGAGCCGCGTAATCCGCGAACAACTCATCTTCGAGCTCCAAGTGGTCGGGCGGAAGGATCGTCATCCGCGAGAGAACACGGGGTTCCTGGGTCTGAAAGGCCAGTACGGGCTTTGATGCCGGAACTACGGCAATCAGTACCGCAAGGAAAAGGGATCGTAACAAAACGATGAAAGCTCGATTGTGAATGATGACTGCTGCTCGAGAAAACCTAGTCGCCCATCGAGACTCCTTATAGAGAGAATGAGTTGCCCAAACGTAAACGGTAATTGAAGGTTTCTTACGTCAGAGGTACCTGGTTGGTGTAAAAACGACCATGATTTTCCTAGAGGGGAATATTTCCGTGCTTTCTGGGAGGATTGTGGGCGACTTTGTTCTCGAGCATCTCCAGGCCGCGAATTAATACTTCTCTGGTCTTTCTAGGCTCAATGATATCGTCTATATACCCATATTCGGCTGCAACGTACGGATTTGCAAAGTTTTTGCGGTATTCGGTGATGAATGTCTCAGCGGTTACTTCAGGATCATCGGCTTCCGCAATCTGACGCTTAAATATGATCTCAACTGCTCCCTTGGGACCCATCACGGCGATTTCTGCTGTAGGCCAGGCGTAATTCAGGTCGCCGCGTATGTGTTTGGAGTTCATCACGTCGTAGGCTCCACCGTACGCCTTCCGCGTAATCACCGTTATTTTTGGTACGGTCGCTTCGCAAAGAGCGTACAGAAGTTTGGCACCGTTTCGAATAATACCGTTCCACTCCTGCTCCGTGCCAGGCATGAAGCCGGGCACGTCTTCGAGTATGATGAGAGGAATATTGAATGCGTCACAGAAACGGATAAAGCGCGCGCCCTTTACGGATGAGTTAATATCGAGAACCCCTGCAAGTACTGACGGATTGTTTGCGACTACGCCTACCGACCGACCATTAAGGCGTGCAAATCCGACGATGATGTTTGGGGCAAAATCGGCATGGATCTCAAAAAACTTCCCGTTGTCGACAATCCGTTCTATCACGGTGTGCATCCCATACGGCTTATTCGGATTCTCCGGGACGGTCGAATCCAGCTCTGAATCCTGGCGATCGACAGGATCCAGTGCCTCAATCGACGGAGGTGGTTCTTCGCAATTTTGAGGGAGATAAGAAAGCAGTTCTCTAATTTGAAGCAAACAATCAGCATCGTTTGAACAGGTCGTATGGGCTACACCGCTCTTGGTAGCGTGGGTTTCGGCGCCTCCCAGTTCCTCGAGCGTGACTTCCTCATGCGTGACCGTTTTCACCACATTGGGGCCTGTTACGAACATATAGCTCGTCTTTTCGACCATGAATACGAAATCTGTAATAGCGGGGCTGTACACCGCACCGCCGGCACAGGGGCCCATGACACCAGAAATCTGGGGAATGACACCGGAGGCGAGTGTATTGAGGAGGAAGATATCCGCGTAGCCCCCGAGAGAAACAACGCCTTCCTGAATCCGTGCGCCGCCAGAATCATTTAGACCAATAATCGGCGCTCCGTTTTCGAGCGCCAGGTTCATGATCTTCACGATTTTCTGTGCATGGGCATTACCGAGTGAACCCCCGAAAACGGTGAAATCCTGGCTGTAAACATAAACCAGACGCCCGTCGACCTTTCCATATCCGGTTACGACACCATCGCCGTACGGGCGATTGTCTTCGAGGTCGAATTCTTTCGTCTGGTGCCGAACAAACATTCCCAACTCCTGAAATGAGTTGTCGTCCAAAAGGATTTCGATCCGTTCGCGCGCGGTCAACTTACCCAACTCGCGCTGCCTGGCAAGACGTTCTTTTCCGCCACCCTGGCGTGCTTGATTTCGACGATCTTCGAGATCCCTAAATCGATCTTTGAAACCTGACTGTTCGGAATTGTCGGAGCTCATACTTTCCCGATGAACCTGAAAAATGTGACAATCAGCCTCGAATGGACGGCTATATCAAGGTACGCAGGAGCTAACTGTGCTGCTTGACCTGCTGCTCGATGGCGTTCGTAAAGAGAACCGCCGTCTCGCCGTATATATCTATCCGGTACTTGCGAAAGACTTCCAATGTGAGAATTTGCGATGCTTCATCCCACGACCGAATCGACGATAGTCGATCCATGGTCTGCTCGAACGCAGCTGGATCACTCCCGAATAGCTCACCGATGAAGCGGTCGCGGTATTGGATGGCATCTCCGAGGACCGAGTCCTCACCGGGTCTTGACGGCTTACTTTTCGCCTCGTTCCGCATCTCGTTTTGCGTCACGACTCCGGAAGTAGACGATTCCTGCTGGTAGGTTTTCCAGAGTGGCTCGTGCGGTCGTTCGCGCTTCTGACCATCCGAGGGATCATCCGAGCCGGGCTGTTCGACTTTCGTGAACTGTTTCCAAAGAGGTAGTACGTTACTCTCCGGTGGAACTTGTGCAGACAGTTCGGATGCCGCGACGGCAGGCTCCAAAAACGTTCGGATTTCGCTTGCCAGGTCGTCGGCAGAGAGAAGACCTTCCGTGGCCTCGGCTGTAGATGCCAATGCCTCTGAGAGTCCGCTTGCGCCTCTCTCCTCCAGAAACGCTTGAATCATCTGAACGGGAATGTCTGCTGTTTCGGGGTACGCGATTCGATACGTTTTCAATATTGGATCCATCAGGCGAAGCCAGCCATCCGCGTCGAGATCTTTCGCTTTCTCAGTGGCATCCTTTCGGAGTTGGGATTCAACATCTGCTCGCGTAATCTGATTTTCATCCGCCCGGTTCAATAAATTCTCGAGCGACTCGAGAACCGACCCGTGGTACAGGAAATATCCAGCTCGGCGCCGTACATCAGAAAAAGAATTCTCCCGTTCACGATCGGAGACGGCGAAAGCCGTTACAGTGGCCACAGGTTGAAGGACGTATTGACTACAAAAGCCGACGGCACGATCTAAGGCTTTCTCCAGTTCGAACCTGGGGAATCTTCCCTGCTGTCCGAGTTGAGCCACGAAGTCATCGACTGTTTTCCGAGTGGATTCCGAATCAAAATCAATCCAGGGTGAGGAGCACGTGATCAAATCCCTGGCTTCGAGCGTGGTACGTCTGGAGAGCGCTTGAGAAACGAAATGTCCGACGTCGACCGGCATCTGTGTTCCACTCAGATGCGCACTCGTGTAAAACTCCTGTTCCGGAAATTGGGCAACGATTTTTTTATAGAGATTATTCTTAAATGCCTGCAACATAGTTATCGTCCTTCATGGTAAGCGGCTCGTAGATACGCCAAGCAGGGAGTGAAGTTTAATGCTCTCAATAGACATCAATTCAAAGAGAATTGTTGACAGGGTGCGAACTCAAGTTGACTGACACCTTATACTTGACGGCTGAACTGGACAAGACGCTTTTCTGGGGCACAAAGCAATCGCCATTAATTAATTTAAGGGTTCAGACACCGCGTCGATCCTAACTTCGAGAGACATTCTGATTCCTTCAGATTTGTCCTCAATGTGGTTTGTCCTCGACCAGGAGCCTGGCCCCGTAAGGCCAGGTTTCCTGTTTTTGGTCCAGGCTCAAATCCTTCACGCTCTTGATGAAACTCGCGGCAAGTTTTTTATTGTGTCTGTTCGTGGTGACCGCGATTACGAGTCTTTTTCCGCGAGCCGTTACTGCGCAGAATCTAGCCCTGGAATCCATCGACGTCTTTCTTGACTGCGAACGTAGATCCTGCGATTTCGATTATATCCGAAGAGAAATACCGTATGTGAACTACGTGCGCGACCGGACGGAAGCCCTCGTTCACATCCTGGTGACTACCGAACGAACGGGTAGCGGCGGCCGAGCCTATAAGCTTAATTTCGTCGGGATGAAAGATTTTTCTGCGCTATCTGATACGCTTCGGTACACATCCAGCGGTACGGATACGGATGACGAACGACGAACAGGTCTGGTCAGAAAGATCGCGGAAGGACTGGTTCGGTACATCTCCCGAACTTCGATTGCCGATCGTATGGTCATAACCGTCACCCGGGTTTCGGAGGACGAACTGCTGACATCCAATCCTCCCGATGATCCCTGGGACTCGTGGAATTTTGGAGTCGGTCTTAATGGTGAATATGAAGCCGAAGAAACCAGTAACAACGCGAATATTCGAGGGCGGCTCAGCGCTAATCGAACAACCGAGGAGTGGAAGCTGATATTCAGCCTGGGGATAAATTATCGTGAAAGAAACTTCGACGTGGGCGATCAAACAATCACAAGCATTACAAAAAGCGGGAATTTCTGGACATACGTGGTAAAAAGCATCGCTCCTCAGTGGTCCGTTGGTGTTTCCTCATTCACCGACACGTCGACCCGCCAAAACCGTAAGCTGTCGTCTTCTTTAGCTCCGGCAATCGAATACAGCCTGTTTCCGTATTCAGAATCAAACCAGAGACAGATCACGTTTGTTTATGAACTACGATTCCAAACTGTCGAGTACGAGGAACTGACGGTATTTGACAAAACACACGAGAAACTTCTGAGCCAAAGTCTAAAACTGAATTTGGACTATCGTCAACCCTGGGGCTCTGCGAGTGCCCAGTTGGAAGGATCAAACTTTATTACGGATTTTGAATCTTCGAGAACTGAGTTCTATAGTGTAGAAGTGAGCGGATCGATCAGCGTCAGACTCGTACGTGGATTAAACGTTAATCTTGGATTCGGGTACGACCTGGTGAAAGACCAACTGTTTCTCGTCAAAGAAGAGTTGACGGAAGAAGAGATCTTACTCGGAACGAAGCGTCTGCCCACGTCCTATGAGTACGAATTCAGGATGGGCTTTAGCTACAATTTCGGATCGATCTATAACAATGTCGTTAATTCGAGGATGAACGTTCGTTTCTGATTTAGGACTAGACCTGGTGGCGGTATGGGTACTTATCGACGACTCGGAGTCGGCTTCGTTGGTAGCGGATTTATTACTCTATTTCACATCCGTTCCTGGGTCGCTGTCCGCGACGCAGACATCCTCGGAGTCTGGAGTCCCAATACGGCAAATGCAGAGACGGCCGCCAAGCTCGCGCGCGAAATGCGCGTAGGCCAGGCTCGAGCATACGGTAGTATATCGGATATGGTGGCGGACCCCGAGATCGATTGCATTTGGATTTGCGGTCCGAATCATCGGCGCATTGAGAACTTGGAAGAGATTGTGGATGCGCTCAAAACCGGAAGAGGTGAGCTGGTTGGGATCGCCTGCGAAAAACCGCTTGGTAGAAACGTCGCCGAAGCGAAACGAGTCGTGGAACTCGTGGAAGAATCCGGTCTACTTCACGGATATCTCGAGGATCAACTATTCTCTCCTTCTCTTCAGCGCGGAAGAGAAATCGCGTGGAAACGCGGGGCTTCGATCTCTGGCAGACCTTATCTGGCACGGGCCGCCGAAGAACACAGCGGTCCCCACATGCCCTGGTTCTGGCAGGGTGACCTTCAAGGTGGGGGAGTGTTGAATGACATGATGTGCCACAGCGTAGAAGTCGCTCGCTTCTTGCTCACCGAACCCGGCGCCCCTCGAAACAGCATAGAACCGGTCAAGGTCACGGCGAAGATCGCGAGTCTAAAGTGGTCCAGGCCTGAGTATGCTGAAATACTCAAAGAAACCCATGGATCGGAGGTGGATTATTTGAATCACCCTTCCGAAGATTATGCCAGCGCGACGATTGAGTTTAGAGACAGCGACGGTCGGCCATTGATCGCAGAAACCACGACGTCCTGGGGATTTGTTGGTGCGGGACTCCGATTGAGCTCGGAGCTCCTGGGTCCGGAATACACCATGCAGCTCAATTCTTTGGATTCAGGGAGTCGGATATTTTTCAGTCGCCGTGTGCAAGGAGAAGCCGGCGAGGATCTGGTGGAAAAACAGAACGCAGAACAGGGACTGATGCCGTTCGTCGGCAACGAGGCTTCCGAGTACGGATACGAAGACGAGAACCGATTCTTCATCCAGTGTTTTCTGGATGGCGTTCAACCTTGGGAAGATTTTTACGCCGGACTCGAGGTGACCGAGCTCCTGATGACTGCGTATATGAGTGCGGAGCAGGAGCGCACGATTGAGTGGAAGCCGGAAGGCCTCGATTCGTTCATCCCGCAAGTGGCTGCCGGCACCTGGAAGCCCTAGCCGAAGCCTTAACCGGTTTGGTCGTCCGATGGGTCCCTAAGTCCCGACAGCTTTTCTCTGGCAATTTGGAATTGCTCGAGAGATCGTTCCAGATAGTTTTTGACTTCGTTCACATATCCGTCTGCAGAAGCTGACCAAACGCGATTCAGATACCGCTCTCCGCCGGCGTAATGGCTCATGACTTCGGCGTAGGCCTGCAGACCATACGTATGCGTAATCGCGCTTCGGGACTCAACAAAGTCATTCAGATCATCGAGAACACGACTATCGATTTCTTTGCTCATGTCGTACGTCAAAATTGTCTCTTTCTCATTGTTCAACGCCGAGACGTGCCGCACGATATTCTCGAGACTCTGGCGAACCGCGGTCAAATTCGATTCAAGAACGTCAGCCGATGTCGCGACCGTTTTTGACCCTATCCGGGCCAGTGCAACACCCGTAAGTCCGACTGCGAAAACGACAAGAAACAGGCTCCAGTTCACTTCAGTTGTGTGCAGAACCGAGAGGTATGCACCTACCAGGAATGACAGTGAAATGAGTACCAATCCGATTTTATTCATCTCGTCTGCTTGTTAATCCGTTCTGATGCTGTCTGCATCGGTCAGCCCCCAAAAACTTTGCTCAACGCATATCCCACTCCGACAAGCGCTTCCCCGACAATGAGACCCGCAGCAACAGGGATTCCTACATCGTCAGAAAAGCGTTGACCCTTTACTTTGTCGACGACTACTCGCGTGAGTGTACCTAAACTGTATGTCAGGACAATGTTGAAGGGAAGATAGAACCCGAGACCAACCAGAATTCCGAGTCCCCCGATTCCAGACAGGCTCAAGATGGCGCCCAGTCCAGCACCAGCTGCGTACTTTTGAATCGGTACGCTTCCTCCCAGAATACCCTCGATGACGCCAGCCAGGGCGGTTGCTTGCGGCGCAGGTAGCTTTTCGCTTCCCAAGCCGTACGATTCGTGCAGCAGAACAATCAAAGCCATGATAATAATGGGTCCCAACCAGCTTCCCAGAAACTGTCCTATTTGCTGCTTTTTGGGCGAAGCGCCGACCAGATAGCCCGTTTTCAAATCCAGCATCAGATCCGTTGCCTGGGACATGGCCACACTGGCTGCGACTCCGACCATGAGCGAAGAAACGATAGCCGCCTTGGAGCCAAGTCCGCTTGCGATCATAATCAGGATCGTGACTGCGATCAGCGTCATGCCTGATAGTGGTGACCAGTTGGTTCGTCCTATGCACTCCGAGAGAATGACACCGGCCATCCAGATCCAAAGGGTTCCCAGGATTGCCATGGCCAATCCTCGACCGAGTCCCATTTCCGCAGTGGACATCATCGCGATAACGAACAGCAGAATTGAAGCCCCGGCTATGGCCATGAAGAGCAGTTTGATGGGCAGTTCATCTTTTGAAAGCGTCGATTTGGTTTTAGCTGCGTCCTGCATCGAACGGATCGAACTCACGACGAGCGGAAACGCAAGAACGATGCCGGCAATAGCTCCGCCAATGAGCATACCAATTCCTACCGGTCTGAATAAAAGTACGCGAAGCTCGCCGGGATCCGTTGTGGGAAGGACTCCCTGCGAGGCCATGATTGGCGCCAGTATCCAGTAACTCACGTAACCGCCAATAATGAAAAAGACGCCACCCTTTCCGGCGATGTAGGCCACACCGAATGTGAGCAAAGACACGTACCAGATACCATTCATGTACTCCGGCATGCCTATCAAGACCCCAAGGTCCCAGTCTGTGAAGCCCGTGGCATTCGAGATCGCATTGACGATTCCGCTGAGCAATATTCCGCCCGTCAGGTAACCAGCCTTCCTCATACCCGAGCCTGGAGATTTCAGAATCGCGGCTACGGCGACACCTCCGGGAAACGTCAGCCGCTCGAAATCAATCATCTGTTTCCGGAGCGGAATGATAAACGCGATCCCCATGACTGCACCGGCAATAGATCCAAAGACCATCAACGGGTAACTGAAGTCGGTTTCGCCCAGAATGAAAAGGGCCGGGACAGAGAACATCATTCCAGAGGATGCACCGTTGACTCCGCTGGCGATGGTCTGATTGATGTTGTTTTCTACGATGCTGTTGCGTCGCATCATCCCTCGTAGAATTCCGAAGCCGAGAATGGCTGCCAGCTCCGAACCCTCTATGGAAAAACCAAGGATGAGCGCCGCGTAGCCTATACTCACGGCTATGATGGAACCCAGGAGGTATCCAACGAGAATGGCGGGAATCGAAAGCTCTGGATATGGACCGTAGCGTAATGTTCGTCCGCTCGCGTCTACTGAATTCACAGATCGTTTCGACAGGTGATAGAGATGTGGCGCCGAGAGAATAGGAAATTATTAGCCACAAATGAATATAAAATCGATTCATCCACCAGAAGGTTGAGTGGAGCCGGTGCTGGCCGATCCCACTCTTTTTCCTGATAATATTTTGGCAGTGCTGCCTGAAAACCTGGAGACAGCGATCGATAATAAGCGTGGTCGCGCCGTCTTTGATTCCGTGCTGATGTATTTTCAGTCGCGTCCATTTGCCTGGGCGAGGGCTCGGATCTATACCCACCAATTCTTTAGACGCATGACTGCCCCACGTTTTCGATCGTACTGCGCGTATCTCGCCATTCTGACACTTGCCTCGATCACCGTACCTGTGACCGGGGCTCAGCAGCTGGACATGGAAAAATTCGAGGCGATGAAGCCTCGGAGTATCGGACCGGCCGGGATGAGTGGACGAGTTACGGCAATAGACGCCGTACATGGCAACCCGGATATCATTTATGCGGGTACGGCCTCAGGCGGTTTATGGCGATCCACGAGTGGAGGCGTCGAGTGGGAACCGATCTTCGACGAGGAATCGGCTCATTCGATCGGCGCGATCGCCATCAACCAGTCCAATCCGGATGTGATCTGGGTTGGAACGGGCGAGGGGAATCCGAGGAACAGCGTGTCGGCTGGAAACGGCCTGTTCAAAACGATAGATGGTGGGAGCTCCTGGACCTTCCTGGGACTCGAAGAAACGAGAAGTATTCACCGGATTTTGCTGCATCCGGACAATCCTGATGTAGCGTACATCGGAGCGCTTGGGCCTGTTTACGGAGAGACGAAAACAAGGGGTGTTTTCAAAACAACGGACGGTGGGAAGTCTTTCAAGAAGATTCTCTATGAGAACGAGAAGACGGGTGTCGGCGATATGGTCATGGACCCATCGAATCCGGATCACATTCTGGTTGGGATGTGGGAATTCCGTCGCTGGCCATGGTTTTTTAAGTCAGGGGGACCAGGGTCGTCCCTTCAGGTGACATACGACGGGGGTGAGACCTGGAAGCGGCAAACGGACGAGGACGGTCTACCCAAAGGAGAACTCGGGCGAATCGGACTGGCTTTTGCTCAAAGTGACCCCAACGTGGCCTATGCGCTCGTCGAAGCCGAGAAGAACGCACTTTTCCGTTCGACCGACGGAGGAGATTCGTGGACTAACGTCAACGATTCGGCCCAGATAACTCAGCGGCCGTTTTACTATCAGGACATTTTCGTGGATTCGGCCAACGAGAATCGACTCTATCATGTCCAGTCCGTTGTGTCCGTAAGCGATGATGGGGGTCGATCATTCACACAACTCATGCAGAGCTACGGCCCGGTCGGTGTCCATCCGGACCATCATGCGTTCTGGATTGATCCCACCAATAAGGACTACATCATCGATGGAAACGATGGCGGGCTGAGCATTTCGCGGGACCGCGGGAAGACATGGCGCTTTGCTGAAAACTTGCCTGTCGCCCAGTTTTACCATATCAACGTGGACATGGAAATCCCATACAACGTGATGGGAGGTATGCAGGACAATGGCTCCTGGATCGGTCCTGCCTACGTCTGGAAATCAGGCGGAATTCGAAACAGTTACTGGCAGGAAGTTGGGTTCGGTGATGGATTTGACGTCTCTCCCGATCCGGAAAATTCTCGATTTGGCTATGCGATGAGTCAGGGAGGGAGTCTTCGTCGCTACGACAAAGTGACGGGGAATTCCAAGTATCTCAAACCACTTCATCCTGAAGGCGAAATCTTGCGATTCAACTGGAACGCGGGATTTGCCCAGGATCCGTTCGATGTTTCCACGATTTACTATGGGAGCCAATTTCTAAACAAGAGTACAGATAAGGGGAACAGCTGGTCGATCATCTCTCCCGATCTGACGACCAATGATCCGGAGAAACAGAAGCAGCTCGAGTCGGGCGGGCTCACCTATGACGTTACGCAGGCGGAGAATTTCGCGACCATCGTTTCAATCGGTGCCAGTCCCCTGAGGGAAGGCGTGCTTTGGGTGGGCACGGACGATGGCAACATCCAGCTCACGCGCGACGGCGGTGAAACGTGGGAAAACGTTGCGAAGAATATTCGGGGCGTCGCCGAGGGCTCATGGGTCACGCAGATTAAGCCATCGACATTTAACGAAGCCGAGGCCTTCGCGGTGATTGAAGACCACCGCCGCAATAACTGGAGACCGTATGTCTTTCGGACGCGCGACTGGGGTCAGCGCTGGGAGCGAATGGTGGATCGTGATGAGGTCTCGGGTTATGCGCTTTCCATTGTGCAGGATCCTATCGAGGAGAAATTGTTCTTTCTCGGTACGGAATTCGGCCTGTACGTTTCCGTGGATGGGGGGGAAGAGTGGACGAAATGGACGAACGGCTTTCCAACCGCGTCAACAATGGACCTGGTGATTCACCCTCGCGAATATGACCTGGTTATCGGTACGTTTGGTCGATCCGCCTACGTTCTGGATGACATTCGGCCGCTTCGAGCTATTGCGTCGGAGGGTGTTCAGATTCTGGACGAGGCCGTGCGCGTGTATGAGGTTCCTGACGCGTATCTAGCCTCAAACATTCAGGCATCCGGTACCCGATTTCGGGGGAACGCCATATTTGCGGGTGCAAATCGGCCGACTGGCGCGAGGCTGTCCTATTCGATCAATTCTGACCTCTACGAGGCGAGCGAAGACGATAAGAGTGACGCTGAAGACGCAGATGACGAAAACAAAGACGAGGAAGACGACGAGGAGGAAATCGAAGTCGAGATTGACATAATGGACGGTGATGGGAACGTTATTCGCACATTTAGCGGCCCCGCGAAAGATGGAATCAATCGAACCGAATGGAATCTCACGCGAAAGGGCGTTCGTTTTCCAAACCTTGAAAAACCGGACGACGACGCTCCCGAACCTTCAGGACGACGTGTGCTTCCCGGTACGTACACGGCTAGAGTCACGTACGGCACCGTTTCGAGTGAATCAACAATAGAAGTTTATCTCGACCCCAGATTGGATTTAGGAACGGCGGGTCTACAAGCACGCTCAGAGTTGTCTGACGTATTATCTGGACTGACGCGACGCGCTACCGAGGTTGTGGACAACGTGCGAAACGCGATCGAGTCTATCGAAATGCTGTTGGTACAGATCGAAGATAGAGACGATGACGCCGCCAAAGCCGTCAGGAGGTCTTCCGAAACGATGAAAGATTCCTTGGTCACGTTTAACGATCGCCTGTTCGGAGCACAAGGAAAACAAGGAATCTATCGAGATCCGTATACGGTCAGTGCGTATCTGCACACCGCCTCCAGCTATATCGGTTCGGGCTACAATCTGCCAACTTCAACCGAAGAGCGGGCAATTTCCAAGGTTCGAGAAGTCCTTCGGATACTGATTGAAGATGCAAACAGGTTTTTCGCAGACGACTGGGCTGCATTCGGGGTTGAAGTAAACACCCTCGAAATTTCACTGGTTAGTGGATACGATCCTGTTAGAATCGATTAATCCCCTCAACTCTACCGATCCCAACTATTCCGGACGAATGAAAATCATCGGAATCGATCTCTTCAAGGCGGATATTCCGTACTGGTCACCCTTTCGAATTGCATTGGGATCCTCAGACTCTACCCAAAACGTATTCGTCAGGATTCGGACCGATTCAGGGCTGTATGGTTGGGGTGAAGGCAGCCCCACGAGACGCATTACGGGAGAAAATCAGGGTACGATTGTCGCCGTTGCCGCCGATCTGGCCCAGCTCCTGATGGGGATGGATCCTCTTGAAATCGAGCGCCATACGCTGGCGATGCGTGATCTTTATGTTCACAATACCACAGCGCGTTGTGCTTTCGATATGGCTCTCTATGATCTGGCAGGAAAGGCTTCTGATCGACCCCTGTTCGAAGTACTCGGGGGGACTCGGCGAGTCTTCTTTTCCGACAATACGATCGGGATTGACGAACCGGACGCGATGGCCGAAAGGGCTGTCGCTTTTCAGGAGGAGGGTTTTCAAGCCATTAAAGTGAAGCTGGGGACGGGTCTGGAAGACGACGTTCGGCGAATCAGCGCAATCCGCGCGGCCATTGGTGCGGAAATACCTCTCCGAATCGATGCCAATCAGGGTTGGGACCGCGAAACCGCCAAAACCGTACTCGATCGAATCGCGGACCAGGGAATAGAATACTGCGAGCAACCCGTCAAATATTGGGACTACGAAGGGCTTCGGGAAGTCCGAAACAGTACATCGATACCGATCATGGCTGACGAATCCGTTTTCGATCACAATGATGCTGAGATTCTTGCTCGGGACGGTTGTTGTGATCTCTTGAATATCAAACTGGCCAAATCGGCAGGAATCTTTAACGGGATGAAGATTGCGGATATCGCCGAGGGTTTCGGGATGGCGTGTATGGTGGGAAGTATGTCAGAAACGCGATTGGGATTGTCAGCATCAGCGCATCTGGTTTCGGCCCGGGAGATCATTCGTTTTGCCGATCTGGATACCCACTTCGATCATAAAATCGACCCTGTTCTGGAAGGCGTCGAAATCACCGCCGAGGGTATTTCGATTCCGGACGCTCCGGGTCACGGTGCTGATCTGGATCCGGAATTTCTTGCATCCTGCGAGAGGGTGACGATTGAGTAAGCTGACCAAACAAGACGCAGTCGTTTTTACGAACGGTCTGCTCCATGCGGACTTCGCTAAGACGTGTCACGGGTTGCTCCGGGGTAGTGAGCGTTTCGAGGTCAAGGCCGTTCTGGATGAAAAGCACGCTGGAAAAGATGCCGGAGAGGTAATGGACGGGCGACCGCTGGGCGTGCCGATCTTCTCGACCTTGGCGAGTTACCTGGAGAATCACGACAAACCGACCGTTTTTGTAGTGGGAGTGGCCTTTTCAGGCGGCGGTCTGCCGGAGAGTTGTCGAAGCGAGATCAAGACAGCCATCAAAAATGGCATGACGGTAGTTTGTGGGCTCCACGACGTGCTCGGCGACGATCCTGAATTTAGCCGACTGGCGAAAGAACATGGAGTCGAGCTTATCGACATCCGGCAACCTCGAAAGACCGGCGACCTCAGATTCTGGACGGGGGAAGTCCTGAATATTCGGGCGAAAGTAGTCCCGGTTCTAGGGACTGATTGTGCCGTGGGGAAAAGAACAACGTGCCGAATACTCTGGCAGGCCTGCAATGCGGCTGGAATTCGTACCGAGATGCTCTACACGGGTCAAACCGGTTGGATGCAGGGATATCAGCACGGATTTATTTTCGACGCGACGCCGAATGATTTTGTCAGTGGCGAGATTGAGCGCGTAATTCTGGAGTGCGAAAAGAAGTCCAGTCCCGAGCTGATCCTTATCGAAGGGCAGGGCTCCCTGAGAAATCCGTCCGGTCCAGCCGGATCTGAGTTTATTCTTTCCGGAAATGCCGCGGGTGTGATTCTTCAGCACTATCCGGTTCGAACGCACTTTGTCGATCAGGAGGAGATCGGAACACGTGTTCCCGACCCGGTAGACGAGATCAGGCTCATTCGAATGTATGGGGCTGAAACGCTGGCCGTGACGCTGAATGGGCTTGGATGGGACGAAGCAAAATTGCGTGCCTACCAGCGGGAGTTGCATTCCCGCCTGGATATTCCTGTCTGCTGGCCGATCGAGGACGGTGTCGACGAAATAGTTCCGGTACTTGAGACGCTCGTGACTTGACGAGAACAGTCCATGTTTCGCTCGCCCATTTTCCTGAAATACCTCCTGCCGGGTTTCGTTTTTCAATCTATCGTCATCGGTGGGGGCTATGGTACCGGCCGCGAACTGGTGGAATTCTTTCTGAATGACGGTCCGGCAGCCGGCTACTATGGGATCGTGGTCTCCGCGACTATCTGGAGCATCGTTCTTGCAATCTCCTTCGAACTGGCCAGACTGCAGAGGTCCTACGATTACCGTTCGTTCATAAACAAGCTTCTGGGAAAAGCCTGGATCGGATACGAAATCGTTTATGTAACGGGGATGATCCTGGTCGTTTCAGTCCTGGGATCCGCGGCCGGCGAGTTGACCGAGGAAGTGTTTGGCATTCCATCCATCGTTGGGATTATCACCATGATCGTTGTCGTGGGCATTCTCGTATTCTACGGGACCCCGCTTATCGAGAAGGCGCTGTCCATCTGGTCATTCGCTCTTTATGGGGTTTTCCTGGTGTTGATCATCGTCGCTGTGAACATGTTCGGCGCTGCAATTGGAGAGAATATCGGCGGAGAACACTCCAGTGCATCCAGCCAGGGCGCCCATTGGTGGCTGAGCGGCGCGCGCTATGCTGCATACAACGTTGGAATCATGCCGGCGATGCTGTTTGCCACCAGACACATCGTATCAAGGAAAGAAGCCCTCGTATCAGGAAGTATCGCGGGCCTACTCGCCATGCTTCCGGGAGTCATGATCTATACGGCCATGCTGGGGCAGTACCCCGAGATTCTCTCGACATCGATTCCAGCTGACTTTCTGCTGGGCCAGATGAATATCCCGGTTCTTCGTCTCGTTTTTCAGATCATTCTCTTTGGGACACTGATTGAAACGGGAATCGGTCTCATACACGGTTTCAACGAGCGGGTAAACGGAGTCTATGAGGAGAAGGGCAAGAGCATGCCACGAGTCCTTCGATTCGGAATTGCGATCTTTATTCTCGTGCTCGCCGTATTCCTGGCCAACGCAATTGGCATTGTTGATCTGATCGCCTCCGGTTACGGTGCTCTGACATGGGGATACTGGATCGTCTTTGTGTTACCTGTTCTCACGCTTGGGCTCTGGAGAGTTCTGAAGGCTGTTCTGAAACCATTCTGAATAAAACGGAGTAGGTCGATTTGGTCCAATATATTTTCGTAGCGTCTCGATTCGCGCACCAAGAAGGGCATTCTTCTTGCCCCTGATCAATTGAAAGACAAATGTGACGGAATTGTGACAACTAAAGAGCCTTTTCGGCCGATATTAGGTCAAGAAACTAATTCGATTCTATCAATCATCAAGAAGTCGATATTCGAGGGAGATAAACCGATGAAATTATTTTTTCAAAGAAGGTTTGGTTACTACGCGCTCGTTGGCCTCCTTTCTGTGGGAGTCGCGGCATGTGACTCGTCTTCGGTCGTTCAAGACGAGGATGAAGCCGATATTACTGCAGAAATCGTCGCGTCCGTGTCGTTCATTGCGAGCGATCTTCAACTGGATGCAGATGAAACGGATGTGCTGGAGAGCGCTTTTGCCACACATGAGGACAGAGCTCGTGAGCCAGGGTTTTTGTGGTACGTTGCCGCAGAGTTGCAGCAGAGGCTGAGCGACGAGCAGATTGAGCGTCTGCTCAATAGGCTCGAGAACCGACGCAATATTTTTGGTCGTCCTGGATTTGATCACGGCCAGGGAAGCGGATTCGCTAACCGGTTTGACGGACAGCGCGGATTTGGCGATTTCGGCGGAGCACCATCGGCAGGCGCATTTGCCGATCATCTGGGTTTGACGGACGATCAAAAAGCTGCCATCGCTGCTATGCGCGAGCACTTCAGGACCGGCGTGAAAGCGCTTCGCGAACAACATCGGAACGGCATGCTCTCATTTGAGGAGTTCCGTGAAGAACTGAAAGCGCTTGAAGAACGGCTCAAAAATGCTTGGCATGACCTGTTGACGGAGGATCAGAGAGCCATTCTTGAGCAATTGAGGGAAGACCGCCGTAACGCCCTCGAGGAGCGACGAGAAGAAATGGAAGCGCGCCGTGCCGCAGCCCGTGAAGTCATGATTGCGGTACTTGGACTGTCAGAACGCCAGGTGTCAGCGCTTGAAGCGTTGCACGACAAGGTGGAAGAGCTTCGGGGCGCATTCCAGGAACTGATTGACTCCGGCGCAACCCGGGAAGAGGTGATGGAGTGGGCACAGGATGCGACGTCAGCGGTAACCGCTGAACTCGTTGCGATTCTGGACCAGACGCAACTTGAAATTTATGTCATCCACGGGGCGCTCGAAAGCCGGGCGAGACACAGATTCCGCCATGCGCGCCGCTTTGATCATCCAATGGGATAAAATGACGGATTAATGGTGTGGAGAATGGGAGAGAGCCCGGTGGAGCGAGAACTTCTTCGGGCTCTCTTGGTGAGGCGTTAGGCTCGTTTTCTGCCTGGGTTGACTCCAATTTCCTGGAGATATTCTTCTCCCTGCAGGGCATCCGACCAGGCCTGCCAGCGTTAGACTGGCATGAGTGGAACTTCCAACAGAATCTTGGAAGCTATCCGCGAGGCAACCTGCGAACGAATTCACACAGCAATACGATGCCATTTACGCTGCAAATAGGGGAGAAAGCGCCGGACTTCAACGTTCCAGCGACGGACGGAAATGAATACTCGCTGGCCGACTTCGAATCGAGCCGGATTCTGGTTGTTTTCTTTACCTGCAATCACTGCCCGTACGTGATCGGATCGGATGAGGTCACTCGATCCACGGTCGAGCGTTTCGCAGAACAAGGTGTCGCATTTATCGGAATCAACTCGAACAACGAAATCACGCACCCTTCTGACGACTTTGCTCATATGGTTCAGCGGATGGAGACGTATGATTTCCCGTGGATTTACGCGCGGGATCAGTCTCAGGAAGTGGTTCGGGACTACGGTGGTCTGAAAACGCCACATTTTTTCGTGTTTGATAGCGAACGGAAACTCGTCTATACGGGTCGAGGCGTGGATAACCCACGAGATTCATCAAGGATCAAGATCAACGATCTGGAAAACGCACTGGAGGACACGCTGGCGGATCGACCACTGAAAACACCCCTGACGAATCCGATCGGATGCTCGGTAAAGTGGAAAAATCAGGATCCACATTGGGTCCCGCCAGGTGCCGGAAAGCTCGTCTAAGGCGTTTGATATCTGGCGATCTGATCGTACATCCTGTACATTCTATGCCCACCTGTCCAGTTGGACGCTTGCTCGTTCCTGTCAACCACCATCGAAGGACAACTCCAAGACTATGATGAAGCTCGCACCTTACGCCTTCATTCTGTTCTTTCTTATCGCCGCAGACGCATTCTCGCAAAATATTGACCCGAAACAGTACGACGGCTTGGAGTACCGGCTTGTGGGACCGTATCGAGGCGGGCGATCAGCGGCCGTAACAGGAGTCCCCGGACAGCCACTTGTTTATTACATGGGAACAACCGGAGGAGGTGTCTGGAAGACTAACGACGGGGGCCAGTCATGGAATAATATTTCGGATGAATTTTTCGGAGGGTCAATCGGCGCGGTAGCCGTCAGCGAGTGGGACCCCAATGTGATCTACGTCGGTGGTGGCGAGGTAACAATTCGTGGAAATGTGTCCCACGGTTACGGAATGTGGAAATCCGTTGATGCGGGCAAGACCTGGAAGTCGATTGGGCTCGATGATTCCAGACGCATACCCCGCATACGAATTCATCCCAAGAATCCGGACCTGGTTTACGCTGCCGTTTTGGGGCATCTATTCGGGCCCAGTGAACAAAGAGGGGTATTTCGATCGACCGATGGCGGAGAAAACTGGGATCGCGTTCTCTTCGTAAGCGACGAAGCGGGTGCGGTCGATCTGCAAATGGATCCCACAAACCCCCGAATCCTGTACGCCGCCATGTGGAACGTGGACAGGACGCCTTACAGTTTGAACAGCGGAGGACCGGGTTCATCTCTCTGGAAGTCCACGGATGGGGGCGATTCCTGGGAAGAATTGACCAACAAGGATAATGGCCTGCCCGAGGGCACGCTCGGAATCATCGGGGTCACGGTATCTCCAGTCAACCCGGAACGCATCTGGGCCATTGTGGAAGCCGACGATGGAGGCGTGTTCAGGTCCGAAGATGGTGGCGAGTCGTGGAGAAAAATCAACTCCGATCGCAGTTTGCGTCAAAGAGCGTGGTACTACACGCGCATTTACGCCGATACCGAGGACGAGGACATGGTCTACGTACTCAACGTAAGATTTCATCGTTCGAAGGACGGAGGGGAGACGTATGAGACAATTAGCACCCCTCATGGGGACCATCACGATCTTTGGATCGATCCGGAAAATTCGTCCCGGATGATCATCGGTGATGACGGAGGGGGGCAAGTGACCTTCGATGGAGGTGCTAACTGGTCATCCTACGATGACAATCAACCGACCGCTCAATTTTACAGGGTTACTACGGACAATAATTTTCCCTACAGGATATATGGCGGTCAGCAGGACAACTCAACCGTTCGCATACTTCACACTTCAAATGGACGGAACATGCGCGAATGGGAATCGACCGCAGGCGGTGAAAGTGCCTGGATCGCTCCCGATCCTGACGATCCGGATATCGTTTACGGTGGATCGTATGATGGTTACCTGACCCGTGTCAACCACCGAACGGGTGAGCGCAGGACCGTTACCGTCTGGCCCGACAATCCGATGGGACACGGAGCTGAAGATTACAGGTACCGATTCCAGTGGAATTTCCCGATCAAATTTTCGCGCCATGATTCCAATGTGCTTTATGCGAGCGCGCAGGTTCTGTTCAAGACGACGAACGAGGGTCAGTCCTGGGAGGCCATCAGCGGAGATCTCACCCGCAATGACCCGGCAACGCAGAAGTCTTCCGGAGGACCTATCACCCAGGACAACACTGGTATTGAGTATTACGGGACCATTTTCACACTCGAGGAGGGATCCGAGCCGGGTGTTATCTGGACGGGCTCGGACGACGGACTCATTTATATCACACGGGATGGTGGCGCGACCTGGACGAACGTGACTCCTTCAAAACGAATCATGCCCGAGTGGATCATGATCAACGACATGGTCGCGCACCCCACCGAGCCAGGTGGACTGTACGTCGCCGCGACGATGTACAAGTCAGACGACTTCGCACCGTATCTGTACAAAACGACCGACTACGGACAGAGCTGGACGAAGATTACAGACGGCATTGCCGAAAACCATTATACCCGTGCTATCCAGCCTGATCCGGAGCGCGCGGGTCTTCTGTATGCAGGAACCGAGAGTGGGATGTACATCTCATTCGACGACGGCGACAACTGGAGTAGCTTTCAACAGAATCTTCCTATCGTCCCGATTACGGATCTGGCCTGGAAGGAGCATGACCTGGTTGTGGCTACGCAAGGAAGAGGATTCTGGATCATGGAGGACTTGATGGTTCTCCACAGAGTCCAGGCAGGTGATTCGGCTGACTCCCACGTATTGTATGGACCGTTTCCGACCGTCCGAATGGGTGGCGGATTTCGTGGTGGAAGTCGTGTCAGACTCCGGTATTTCCTGGGATCAGAACCCGACAGTGCGGCAGTTACAGTCCGAATTCTGGAGGAAGACGGACGGGTCATCAAGTCGTTCACTACGGATGACGATGTACCGATAGAGGAGGGGATCAACACATTCGCCTGGAACATGCGTTACGAAGATGCAGAATCCTTTGACGGACTCATCATGTGGTCCGGGAGTGTGACCGGTCCGCGGGCGGCTCCGGGAAAATATCAGGCGCGTCTGGTTGTTAATGACGATTCGTCGACCGTTGGGTTCACTATTCTGCAGGATCCACGGTCATCGGCGACGCAGGCCGATTTAGACGAGCAGTTTGAGTTTCTGATTTCCATTCGCGATAAGTTGAGCGAGACGCACAAGGCGATTAAGCGCATTCGGGCAATTCGCAGCCAGGTAAACAGTGTAACCGATCGAATTCCAGACGACCACGTCCGCGCGGACACGATAAAATCGATCGCTTCGTCGTTGTTGGACGAAATGAAATCCGTCGAGGAGGCGCTGTATCAGACGAAGAACAGATCCGGCCAGGACCCGCTGAATTTCCCGATTCGGCTCAATAACAAATTGGCTGCCGTCGGCGGGGTGGTGTCAAGCGGTGATAATCGTCCAACGGATCAGGCGTATGCGGTTCGGGATGAGCTGACGGAAAAAATCAACGAACAGCTGGCCTCGTTGGCTACGATTCTGGACGAGCAACTTCCCGTCTTCAATGAAATGGTTCGGGATGCCGAAATCCCTGCCGTATCAACAGACGAATAATTTAGCCGCTCCGGTCACCGAATATTCGTGTATGTCGGACCCGCGCGTTGATCCACGTTTGTCGGGTTGAGTACGAGTGCGAAATGATTTATTGACCGATGAATGATTGACTGAGAACGATTGACTGAGAATGATTGACTGAGAACGATTGACTGAGAACGATTGACTGAGAACGATTGAGAGATGAATTGTTGCGATCCTAGAGACAGTCATTTTGGCAGCAAGCATGCCGAGAGAGACCGGGCCCGATACGAAAAGCAAGGTCCGGATCGGACGACGCAGGTGTTACTCGACTCCATTCGCAGTCAGGATCTTCGAAACGCAACACTCTTGGATATTGGCGCCGGCGTCGGAGTCATTCATCACGAGTTGCTTCAGGACACGTGTTCGCACGCCACTCATATTGACCTCTCATCGGCCTATATAGAAGCAGCCGAAAAGGAAAGTGAAAGACGCGGGCACAGTGAGCGGGTAGAATTCATACACGGAGACCTTGCTGAGTACGATGGAACGCTTGAATCGCGTGACATCGTAACCCTCGACCGGGTCGTATGCTGCTATCCGGATTTTCGGAGCCTGTTATCGAGAGCCGTCGATAAATGTGATGAGGTTCTGGCTATGAGTTATCCGAGATATCGCTGGTTTGTTCGGTTGGTAATGGGCCTCGAAAACCTGAAAAGGAAAATCAAGGGAGATCCGTTCAGATCATTCGTGCACTCGCCGCAGGAGATCAGGCAGATTCCGGAGTCGCACGGATTTCGACGGCGGAGCATCGACAGAACTCCATTCTGGCAGATCGAGCTATATACACGATAGATACATCTCGAATGGATCCGCTCTCGACCGATCTTCAATCCTGCTACAGAAAACTGAATCGCTACAAGTATCAGTTAACAGAAGATTTCCATATTGAAATTGAAGTGCGACCCACCATGCCGATTGGAACCCCATATTTGAGCCTCTCAGAAGCCGGTCAGTTGATCATCAAGAAAGGATACGCCTGGGACGGACCCAGCGGACCGACCATCGATACATCCACATTCATGCGGAGCTCACTCGTACACGACGCCCTCTATCAATTGATGCGGCTAGCCCTCGTGGATCACGCAGACTCCCGTGAGTACGCGGACCGGCTGCTAAGGAGAATGAGCATCCAAGACGGCATGTGTCGATTTCGAGCCTGGTACGTCTACACGGCCCTCCGCTGGTTCGGAAGAAAGAACGCTCTCCCCGCGGAGGATGAACCCCCCAAGATCTACTGTACCCCGTTCTAACCGGATTGCCGTCAACTGGCATCCGAATGATTCAGGGACTACTATCGACACCAGTTGGCGCACTATTTCAACTCATAATGCCAAAAGATGAAGTCCAGCCCCGCTCGTGAAATCTACCGGATCGTAGCCAGAACAGGTTTCATTCTGCTGTTCGCAGGTAATGTACAATTCTCCAATGCTCAGGAGTCGGAAGCGGATCCGAACGTTATCGTTGATCCACTGCTCTTTGCCGATCTGGATTTTAGAATGGTCGGTCCGACTCGCGGCGGTCGTGCAACGGCTGTGGCAGGGCATGGCGATCAACCCTACACGTTTTATTTCGGGGCGACCGGAGGAGGGGTTTGGAAAACAACCGATGCCGGCCAGAACTGGGCCAATATTTCAGATGGTTTCTTTGAGACAGGATCGATCGGTGCCATCGATGTCGCCGATTCAAATCCAGATTTGATTTATGTGGGTACAGGTTCTGAAGCTATACGCAGCAACGTCATTTTGGGGAAAGGCATTTACAGATCGTCAGACGCAGGCGAAACCTGGGAGCATATTGGCTTACATGAAACGGGTCAGATCGGAGCGGTCGTCATCCATCCAACCAATCCCGAAGTCGTGTACGTGGCCGCACTCGGAAGTCCGTTTGGTTCCAATCCCAAACGAGGCGTTTACAAGACCGTCAATGGCGGCAAATCCTGGGAATTGGTGCTTTACGTCTCGTCGAAAACTGGCGCCGTGGATCTCGAACTGAATCCCGCCAACCCCGATGAAGTATATGCCGCCTTGTGGTTCGCCGAGCGCAAACCATGGACAATCATCAGCGGCGACGACACCGAGGATGGAATCTACAAGTCTACGGACGCCGGGCGAACCTGGAAAAAGGTCGAAAACGGATTGCCCCAGGGTCTTGTCGGAAAGATCGACCTGGCTGTATCACCTGATGACCCGAGTCGAATTTATGCTCTGGTTGAGGCGAAGCCGGACGAAGAAGGACTTTATCGCTCAAACGACCGGGGCGAATCATGGTATCTCGTGAATGCGCAAAAAGGTCTGATGAATCGCCCGTTCTACTATACCAACGTAGACGCCGACCCGACGAACGCAGACATCGTCTACGTCAACAATGAGAGATTCTACAAGTCGGTCGATGCCGGTCAGGAATTCAGTCGGCTATCTACGCCCCATGGCGACAACCATGACATGTGGATCAACCCGAACCGTCCCGAGATTATGATCCAATCCAATGACGGAGGGGCAAACGTCTCGCTGAACGGGGGAAAAACCTGGTCCACACAGCGCAATCAGGCAACGGCTGAACTCTATCAGGTTAATGTGGATGATCGATTTCCGTACAGGCTTTACGCTGGACAACAGGACAATTCGACGATCGCGGTGCCAAGTCTTCCACCCAGGAGTCTTCCGGGCGGCTCGACAGCGTACTGGGAAGCCATAGGCGGGTGCGAAACGGGACCTGCCGTGCCAAAGCCCGGCGACGAAAACATAGTCTACAGCAACTGCAAGGGTCGATTTGCTCGATACAATCGAGCCACAGGGCAAGCACAACAGTACTACGTCGGAGCGGCAAACATGTATGGTCGAAACCCGGCTGAACTCTCGTATCGCTTCCAGCGTGTGGCGCCTATTCGGGTTTCACCACACGATCCGAATGTGATTTACCACGGCTCCCAGTATGTTCATCGAACCCGGGATGAAGGTCGGACATGGGAGACCATCAGCCCCGACCTTACGGCGTTTCGTGCCGAACGACAGATGGTTTCCGGGGGACCGATCACACGCGATATAACCGGCGAAGAGCACTACAGCGCACTCTATACCATCGAAGAATCTCCGGTGGAACAGGGTGTCATCTGGACGGGGGCGAACGACGGGCCTGTTCATGTCTCACGGGATGATGGGGCTACCTGGACCGACGTCACTCCATCGGGTATGCCGCCCGAAGGCCGTATTCAGAACATCGAACCCTCGCCCTTCGGCGGTGGCAAGGCCTACCTGGCGGGATATCGGTACCTGTTGAACGATTTCCGTCCCTACATCTTTCGAACGACCGACTACGGAGCATCGTGGACGCTCTTGACATCCGGAGAGAACGGAATTCCGGATGACTATCCCACCCGAGTGGTTCGGGAAGACCCCGACCGGGAAGGGTTGTTGTATGCGGGAACGGAATTCGGCCTGTTCATATCTTTTGACGATGGCGCTCATTGGCAATCTTTTCAGCTGGATCTCCCCGTTGTGCCGGTTACCGACATCAAGGTTCACCAGAAGGATCTTGTGCCCTCGACCATGGGTCGCTCGTTCTGGATCCTGGACAACCTGAGTCCGCTTCATCAGATCAACGAGCACGTAGCGAATTCGAAAAAACATCTTTTTCAGTCTCGGGACGCCTATCGGGTGAGAATGGGTGGAACAGACAACGGAAAGGAACAGCCCCAGTACCCCGATCCAGGTGTGCAGGTAGACTATTATCTATCGGATGCAATTAGTACGCCACTCGTACTAGATGTGCTGGATAGTACGGGGTCCGTACTAATGAGTATTTCGAGCGAAAACCGGGCTGCTGAATCGGCAGAAAAGGATGCTATGCGAGGCCCCGATCCCGAATCGGTGGATCAGGAACTGAGCACGGATGCGGGCATGCACAGGTTTACGTGGGATATGCGGTATGCGGGCGCAGTTGATCCGGAAGACGAGGCCACGCGAGGACCGTTGGCGGTTCCGGGCCGATATACGATCAGACTCACGGCCGGAGCCTGGACGGCCGAGAACGAGGTACGCATTCTCATAGACCCAAGAGTAGCCGCCGACGGCGTTACGCAGGACCAACTCGAGGCACAGCTGGCGCTCAATCTGAAGGTCAGGGATCTCACGTCTGAGGCCAATCGAGTCGTTGCTCAAATCGACTCCACGCTCGAATCCCTTGAAGATCTTGTAGAAAGTGAAAACAGGAACGCCCTTGAGGTCAAGGATGGACTCGACCGCATTCATGCTGAACTGGTGACCGACGAATCAGACAGTTACCCGCCCCCGATGCTTCTCAGTCAGCTGAAGTATTTGCGCGGAATGACATCGTCTGCGGATCAGGCACCTGGCCAGGATGCGTATACGCGTTATGAAGAGCTTCGCGATGCGGTCGAACGATGGGTGTCAGAGCTGGATGATCTCATCGTTCGGACGGACGAATTGATTGGCGAAGCATCGGATTAAGAGCAGAATGACGGTGTTCAACACAAGGGCGAAACAGGTATGAAAAACATGGGTTCAAGACTCAAGTTGTCTTTTCTGACTTTTCGCTGACGATGAATCGCTTGAGATTACCGTCATTTTCATAAGTACTGAGTCTTTTTCGTAAATCGGGATGCTGCCTCTTTTCTGCGCCTGAGCGTCCAGAATTCTAAACGGAAGGAGTGCGCTTTGTCGCACCGTGAAGCGATATGTTTTAGGCGGAGTTCCGTTCAGGTCCTTCTCCTGTAGCTTCATCGCGTCTGAACAACCACTCGCCAAGTGCAGGCGCAACCTATTGACCTCCGGCACACGTATTGACTGTCATCTTCAATACTTGAACGTGTTCACTGTAGGAACCAAGGGGGAAATTCAATGAAGTCGACCAGATCAATCGGATTCGCACTGATGTTGATTCTTGCGACGTCGGGTGTATCGGCGTGTACCTCTTCGAAGGACTTGGCGTCGAAGGACTTGGCGTCAAAAAGCGTGTCTGCGGAAGATTCCAAGGCCACCGACATCGCGTGGCTGACCAAAAGTCTACAGAAAGAAGGCGTATTCATTACCGAAAGAGGGTTTCCGAATCTGAGCGTTTCGGCCGTGACCAGCAGTCGTCTTTATCTAAACAACCGCGAAATTCTGGATGTGTATGGATTCGACCGTGTGGGGGACGCCAAGTCGAATGCCTATACGCTGGCCAACATGAATCCCCAGCTCGACGTGTATCGGAAAGAATCGTTGGTGGTCGTCAGGTACTCCAACCGGGATTCAGGACTGAATCAGATCCTTTTCCAGCTTTTGGGAGTAGCGCTTTAGGTTGCGGGAAATCACGGCCTGGATTCTGATTGTCACCTGCGCCAGGATTGCGAGCCGGAAGTCGTTATGTAAATCACTCTGTTTCAGGAACAGGTTGGAAGTTTAGCGCTCACGGACATTGAGTTGAGCGCGAAGGGTCTTAACTTTTCTTTTGATGCAGGAGCCTTTATTCTATGCGACCTTAAGCTGAAGGCGAACAACGGATACGAGGGAGAATGTGCTCCGGAAGGCGGAGAGCCGGGCATTATTGTCATGAATCCGCCAAAAAAGGAGAATAAACAGGAGCATTGGCTCGTTCTAGATGCCCGAAGACACGGTCCAGACTTTAGATCAGGTCCTATCAACGCTGAAGATTGAGGCGTCGCGTCCTCACTTCGAAACGAATTGGGCGAGAACGATTTCTACGTTCGCTGATCGTCAGGAAAATTCTCTCAGTCCTGATTCCATTCAGGCGAACTGCCGACTGCTCGGAATGAACTTCAAAGCGGAGCGTGCTCTTATTGAGCGCGCTTTTCTTTTTGCTGATGTCCCGGAGCTTGCGATGCTTCACTGGCATTGCCATCAGGAACTGGTGATGCGGCTGAATGAACGAATCAAACGAACGAGAACGGCTAACAGCGCATCAGAGGGGTTCGATTGGCCGAACCTCTCAACGAAAGTCCATCCGGATATTGAGTTGTTCTACGTCTATGTTTTTCTCTCTACAGTTCCCCGACTGATTGAATTCCATCATCAGGCTGGAATACCTGAGTTTGTGACAACGGACACGCTGAGCGATCTGGAATTGTGGTTGCTCGATTTCAAAGAAGAGACCGGCCGATGGGGTTTCCGGGAGCAGGACTGGCTGAGTCGACATTTTGCAGGTGATGTGTTCAAAATCGGTCGCCTACAGTTCGAAACGACTGTGTTCAAACATCCCTTCCGCGTGTTTCGTCGAAAGGCCAATCAATCCATACAAATCCTGGCGGAAGGTGGACTGGAAGTCAGAGAAGACGGGCTGTTGAACGGAACCGACAATATTCGTGAGACCGACGTTTGGAAGACGTCTCTTTACACAGGTGCAGTCGCGAGAGGTCATCCAGTGACACCGGACGGGTCGATCAGCCCGGACCCCGTTCAATTAGACGAACAGGAATGGAATGAAATTCTAAAAGTGGGCGACTCTGTTCTCGGGGTACATATTCCGGCTACAGGACCGATGGACTATATCCGGTGCTGTCGCTCCTTCTCGCGGTCATTGCCGTTTTTCAGGAGGCATTTTCCAGATTTCGAGCCCCGGGCATACACGTGTTCCTCCTGGTTGCTCGACCGACAACTGAAGGATCAGTTATCTGCCGACACCAATATTGTTCGATTTCTTAATGAATGGAATCTGATACCCGAACCGGACGCCGATCAAAAACAGACCATTGAGCGAGTATTCGGCGCCGTCGGACCCGATATCGATACGTGGCCGAAGAACACCTCACTTCAGAAAATGATGGCTGAACATATGGAAAAGGGTGGGTGTTGGAGAATGGGAGCCGGAATCGTCATTCCCGATTCGGGCTCATTCGTCCTCGATGGCGAATAGGAAAGCCGCGACAACCGCGCCACCGATCCCGATAAGTGTAATCGGATTCGGGACGACCGCGTAAATCGTGAGAGACAAAAGAACGGTAATGACGGGAGCCACGGCGTTGGTCAGAGGCGAGACAATGATGGCTTTTCCGTACCGAAAAGCATACACCAGACAGAGAGCCCCGATTGCGTTGAGAACTTGAATGCCCGCCGCCAGGACGGGTCCGTCTGCACCCCAGTTTATCGCCGCCGAGAAATCCGTCATCACGAGTGCGAGAGGAATCAGCAGTATGGCTGTCAGCATCATATAAAAGAAAATCCCTTCGGCGCTCATGGTCTTATTTGCGTGCTTAATCACGTAGGCCTGAATTCCCCAGGCAAAAAACACCATCAGTGCCAATGCAATCCAGATGAGGTTCGTGCCGCCATTTTGTGATCCCGGGGCGTAGGACAAGAACGGAAGTGCGACGATGGCTATGATGATTCCAATCCAACCCCGAGTTCCGGTTCTCTCCTTCAGGAGCCAGAACGAGAGGCCGATCGTTACGACGGGTGCGAGCGAAATGACTGGAAAAACCAGGTAGGCCGGGCCCATCCGAAGCGCCTGGAACAGGACGAGTTGGCCTCCGGCGCCTAGAAATCCGATGGTCGAACCAAGAAGAATGGCTGACTTGTCGCGTTCAATTTTCCATCCAACTCGAGCCAGAACCACAAGAGCGGGTGGTATCATCGTGAGCGCCCAAACCACGAAACCGAGCGTTGCCGGAAACCCTGATTTCTCTGGAATCTCGATGAGAGCTCCCCAGACACCCCAAAAAACAGTGGTGATGAGAGCATATGCCAGCCAGTTTCTAGACCATTTCAACAAGCAATCGCATTTGGAAGTTTTAAGATCAATTCTCTACCTTTTCGACCCCGCAATTAATTTATGGAATAGCTATGGCTGAGCAGCAAAATTATTCGAACCATCACAGATACGTCCCTCTGTACCACTATTTCCTGTCGTTATTGATCGTAGCTACGTTGATCGGAGCCACCATCAATTTGTTCAAATCAGTGGACGGATCCGGTCTGTATAGTGCATCGCTCATCTTGGCGATCGCTCTGGCGGACATCTTCATTTTCCTGTTCCTTCGAAGTTTTGCCCTGAAAGCTCAGGATAGAGCCATTCGGGTTGAGGAAAACCTTCGAAACTACGTCCGGAACGGGTCGCTGCTTGATTCTCGCCTCGAAATGCGTCAGATCATCGGTCTGCGATTCGCGTCCGATGACGAATATGACGACCTGGCTGCACGAGCCGTAAACGACGGACTCAGCGAAGGCGACATCAAAAAGGCGATTACGAACTGGAGGGCTGACCACCATCGGGCCTGACTCGAAGCGTTCGTTTTAATCTCACTTTGACTCGTTTGCAGCAGGCTTAATTGACCGAGTCCGCTAAAGTTCTATTCGGTGCCATCCGTGGTTGCCACTCTGTGCATCAGGATGGCCGCTCTTTTGGCCTGAATGGGAAGCAGGTTCAGATCGGCTGTTTCATTCACGGTGTGATTATCCTCTCCGAGGAGTCCGAGACCGTCCAGGGCCATATCAACCAACCCCGCAGTGAAGGACACGTCGGCCGCCCCGGCTTCACTCGGATCGACAGCCGAAACGCCACCGAATCCCAGGTCGCGACTGGTCTGGTCCAGCATTGAAAGCAGGCGTCGATTACCATCCGTGGGCCCGAGAGGGGGGTAGCCGTCGGAAAAAGTAATTTCAGCCGTCGTTCCATTAAGATGCTGCGACACAATGGTTCGCATTCGATCCTTTGCCGACTCTCTTTGCTCAATCGTAAGCGTGCGAAGATCACCTGCAACCGTCGTTCGTTCAGCAATGACGTTGGTTTTTCCAAACGCAGTTCCTGAAGATTTGGCAGCGTCGTAATCGATGGTCGTACCCCCAACGATCACTCCCGGGTTGAAAGTCAGATTTTCTTCGCCTTCCAATTCCTGATAGAAACTGCTGAGAATCCGGGCGGCTTCGTAGACGGCGCCATACCCCATGTTCTCTTTGAAAACCTGAGAAGAGTGTCCCGGTTTGCCCGTCACTTCCAATTCCCAGCCCGTGAATCCGCGTCGAGCGATCACAGCCGTATCAATCTGGTCATCTCCATTTTCAAACGCAAGAGCGATGTCTGCGGATTCGGCTGCCTCGAGAAGGACTTTCCGAGAGACGTCCAAAGGTCGCCCCGACGATTCTTCATCACCGATCAGGACTACGGTTACGGTCATGTGACCTAGTGCTCCAACTGCATCCAGGGCACGGAGTGCTTCAAGTATGATGACATTCCCACCCTTCATGTCGGATACGCCGGGGCCCCGGGCAGTCGAATCGGACAGCTGTTCATATTTCTGAAACGGGCTATCGGGTTCGAATATGGTATCGAGATGTCCGATCATGACGAAGTGAGGTCCATCCCCCTTACGGGATGCAACGAGATGCCCGGCCCGATTAAAAGCGCTGCCGTCTACCCACCGGGTATCAAAACCAATGGAGTCGAACTCCTTTGCAAATACGCGGCCCACTTCGCGGACACCCTCCGGGTTCAGAGAGCCGCTATTGATGTTTACCGCTTTCTCCAGGAGTTGGAGAGCTTGGTCGGATCGCGAATCGATATGGTTGATGATGGCCCGTTCCAAATCGGAAATCGTTTTCTGAGCGACAGCATCAGACGAAACGGCGCCGAGACTCGTGGCGATCAGAATAAAGAGGAGGGTTTTGCGCATGGCGAACTTGAACTGAATGTGACAGACACCCAAGAACCTACAACCGAACGAGAGCGGGTTCAACCTGCCGGGCTTTCCCGGGACGAGCCCGATCCACATTTTTTAGTGGTATCTTTCGTTCAGTACGCAGGATGCAGTCCGACTGAGGGGACAATAATAGATAGTCAACTACAGGTGATCAAAATGAAACTTGACATCAAATCCTTCGCTCTTACGGGCGGTATCGTATATGGCATAGCGCTCTTTCTGTTTGCGTGGTGGGTGATTCTTGTCACAGGTGGTGGAGATAGTTCGACGACATTTCTCGGTCAGGTGTACAATGGATATTCTTTTACCGCTGTGGGTAGCGTAATAGGTCTATTGTGGGGTTTTGTAGATGGTTTCATAGGCGGTATTCTCTTCGCCTGGATTTACAACAAAATTTCACCGGGGAAGGCAGTAGAAACCGCGTAGGGACAATCGCATAAGAACAATCGCGCAAAGACAATAGGGTCTATCCGGACCGGTGAGCAGTAACGTGCTCCATGAATTTTGACACGCTCGAGTTAGGTGAAATTGCTCTGCTGGGCATTCCTTTCGATGACCATTCGTCTTTTCTCAAAGGGGCTGCAAAGGCTCCTGAGCGAATTCGGCTGGCATTGCACTCGAAATCGGCCAATTTGTGTTCAGAAAATGGATTGGATCTGAGTGGTTCGAGTCGATGGTCAGATCTAGGTGATCTGGACAACTTGAAGGGTGACGAACCGTTTCTGAAGATTGAGGAGGCAATCGAGCGCATTGTCGACCAGGGCGCACGGCCCCTTTCTCTGGGGGGAGACCACTCCATTTCGTATCCGATCGTGCGGGGTGTCGCCGCGGCGCGTCAGGAGTTGACGATTCTTCATCTGGATGCGCATCCCGATCTCTACGATGAGTTCGATGGAAACAAGCTCTCTCATGCCTGTCCGTTTGCGCGAATCATGGAGGATGGACTCGTCAGTAGACTCGTCCAGGTCGGCATTCGGGCCATGAATCGGCACCAGAAGGAGCAAGCTGATCGATTCGGGATCGAAGTCCTGACGGCCCGTGAGTGGAATTCAGCCGCCGAGCTTCGTCTTACGGGCCCTTTATATATTTCACTGGATATGGATGTTTTCGATCCAGCATTCGCTCCCGGCGTATCCCATCCTGAACCCGGTGGCCTGAGTAGCAGAGACGTGTTCGGGATTCTCCAATCCATTGAGGCGCACGTCGTGGGAGCAGATATCGTCGAGCTCAACCCGGATCGAGACCCCAGTGACATCACAGCGATGCTTGCGGCCAAGCTGCTCAAGGAACTCCTGGCGATCATGCACGACGGGCCGACAGATGCCCGATCCAACGATGCCTGATCCGACGATGCCTGATCCAACGATGCCCGATCCAACGATGCCTGATCCGACGATGCCTGATCCAAGGATGCCCGAATCAACGACAACCCATCTCGGATGAAGATCATATTCTACATGCTGGTCACAGGGATCTTAGCGGTAGGTGTATACCTTGTTGTAACTCAGCCCGATCGAGAACCCCGGGTCCTTCTCTTCTCGAAGACAACCACTTTCGATCATCAGACGATTCCCGCGGCCCAGGAAGCACTAACTGAAATCGCCGCTGAGAACAGGATGCTGGCCGATACGACGACGAATGCGGCCCTTTTCACAGATGACTTTCTACGCGGGTACGATGCCGTCGTTTTCCTGTATACGACGGGTGACGTTCTCGACGACGTTCAACAAGAAGCATTCATGCGCTTTATTCAGGCCGGCGGGGGCTACATGGGCATTCACTCGGCATCGGATACGGAATTCAGGTGGCCGTGGTATGGCCGTCTAGTCGGCGGCTACTTCATCAGTCATCCAACCATCCAGGAAGCCAAACTCTCGATTGTTGATACGAATCATCCGGCGACTCAAACGCTTCCGGATACCTGGATTCGAACGGATGAGTGGTATAACATCCGCTATACAAACCCGGACGTCAACGTTCTTATCACGATTGACGAATCATCTTACGATCCGAGAGACAATGAACCGGGCGCGGACCCTCACCCGCTCGCCTGGTACCATGAATTTGACGGTGGAAGATCTTTTTACACGGCGCTGGGACACGTAAAGGAGTCGTACTCGGAGCCCCTGTTCAGGGATCATATTTCAGGGGGGCTGCGGTATGTAGTGGGCGACGGCAGCGAACTGGATTACGATCGGCCGGGAGTTCTTCCTTCACAGACCGGATTTAAGAAAATCGTTCTGGACGAGAACCTCAACGAACCCATGGAGCTTGATCAGCTCCCCGATGGTCGAATTCTCTTTATTGAAAGACGCGGTGATCTCAAAGTCTACGACCCGGAAGCCGGTCGAACCGACCTTGTCGTCTCGCTCGACGTTTATTCAGAGCTGGAAGATGGGCTGCTTGGGTTGGCAATTGATCCGGAATACGAGCAAAACAGCTGGATTTATCTTTACTACTCGCCTCCCTTTCAAGAATCCAAGCAGAAACTGTCGAGATTTACACTCGACGGCTCACCCCTCTCCCTCCATTCGGAATCGGTTCTTCTCGAAGTAGAAACGCAGCGCGTTGAATGCTGTCACAGTGGCGGATCTCTTGAGTTTGGACCAGGCGGCACACTGTTTCTATCTACTGGCGATAACACAAATCCGTTTGCTTCGGATGGATTCAGTCCTATCGACGAGCAACCCGGACGAAGTCCGTGGGATGCCCAGCGGTCGGCGGCTAATTCGAATGATCTTCGCGGCAAGATCCTGCGCGTTCAACCTACCGATGACGGCGAGTACGTTGTTCCGGGCGGCAATCTCTTCCCGTCGGACGGCTCTGTTGGAAGACCTGAGATTTACATTATGGGTAACCGCAACCCGTTCCGGATCTCAATCGATTCGCGTACGGGTTTTCTCTATTGGGGAGAAGTGGGTCCGGATGCGACCGAGTCCGATCCAGAAAGAGGTCCGAAAGGCCACGACGAGATCAATCAGGCCCGTGAGCCTGGTTTCTATGGTTGGCCCTATTTCGTGGCGAACAACAAACCTTACGTAGATTTTGATTTCGGGGGCGGACGATCTCTTTCACCCTTCGATGCCTTGCGCCCCGTAAACCGTTCGCCGAACAACACGGGTCTGCAAACACTCCCACCCGCACAACCGGCGTTTATCTGGTATCCGTATGACGCTTCACCTGAATTCCCGCTCATAGGAGAGGGTGGAAGAACGGGTCTGGCTGGGCCGGTTTACTATTTCAACGACTACGAGAAATCGGACGTGCAAATTCCCGAGTACTACGACGGCAAGTTGATCATCTATGAATGGATGCGGCACCAGGTTTTCGCCATAACGATGGATGGAAACGACGACTATGCATATATGGAACGATTCGCACCCAACGTGGAATTCAGCCGCCCGACGGACATGATCATTGGACTTGACGGTGTGCTCTACCTACTCGAATATGGCACCATTTGGAACGCCCGGAATCCGGACGCCCGACTGGTGAGACTTGAGTTCGATCCGAGTCGCTGATGCTGATTCACCGGATGACCACCATCTTGTGAATGGGAGCGGCGCCCCTTTCGCTCAGATGTACGGACCCGGGCGCGCGAAACTTCGAATCCAATTACGTCCATTCATACTCCGGTGATTGTATTTAGAAATAGGGCGGTTTCCAGGGCGACAACGTCTATCATGCTGGACGATTTTATGCGCACTCTTTAAAATCAATCACGAGAGGCAGGGGGCGAACGATTTTACACTACGACAAGGGTCAATTCGACGAAATTGGACTTAAAACGACGATCAGCTAAAGGTATATGGGAATTCAAGCGATACGATTAGAAACATTCGGGTATGGTATCAGCTATGTTTATTTCAGACACATTCTTCACTATCGTTATCGTTCTCCTGGGCGTCCTGGCGAGTCTTTATTACTTCGCAGTCTACCGAGATGTGTTTGCAGACTTTTTTCGAGCGAAACCGGACCACGACGATAGAACATCTGAATTATTAAGTTCGTACATGGCGGAAAAGGGGGTTGTGGGAGACCAAAAAGTCGTTGAACGCAAGCAAAACGGTTTGTAGACTGTTCCAGGCATAAGTGCCCGACCGGAGCGCAACTCGAAAGGGGAAAAGGAGTACAGGAACAGAATTTTATCTGACTTCGATGAAAACAGCACACGATCTCAGAACGTTAGTCCGGAAAGCAGCCGAGGCTACTGGGATTCGTCGCCACGATTTGAGCGACGGAGATGTGCTCTTACTCTACACCCAGAATTCGATCTATCGGGCCAGAAAACTGGACGCGAATCAATTCGCCGTATCCGGTGGATGGTTTGATCTGAATCACGGCACTGAGGTGGTTACCTCGATCGTCGGATGTACCTGGGGCGGTTCCAGCATCCACCGGGACTTCGTAGCCAGCTGCGGTATGCGCGTCGAATTCGGGAATCGAGTGCTCACGTCAGTTCTCAAGCGGGTCGTGAGAGTGCCCGCTGCGCTTCTGAACTAGAACGCCGTAGGGTCGGTGACGCCGGGGTCCCGGCAAGTTACACGGCAGGTCTTAAAGCATTTCGTTCGGCAAGTCGCCCAGCGATTCTCTCGGAAATTCTCACAACAACGCACTGCGGGCCACTCCGATGCGGTGGTTGCATAAGCCGCGATCCCATTGTATCGTTGAACCACAAGAAAGCGGAATTCTCCCCAACGTCTTTCTTTTCGTATTTACCCACGAACTAGCATTTCAAGTTTTTGGCACATGCCGGTCCATGATGTTGTAATTGTAGGAGGAGGGGGAGCAGGGCTACGGGCTGCCATTGCCGTGACCGAAGCCGATCCATCTTTGGAAGTCGCGCTGGTTAGTAAAGTTTATCCCATGCGGAGCCATACGGTGGCGGCAGAGGGTGGAGCTGCAGCCGTCATCAAAGGACACGACAGTTTCGAAAATCATATTCTCGACACCATTTCAGGTGGAGACTGGCTGGTCGATCAAGACGCGATTGAGCTGTTCGTCAATGAAGCCCCAAACGAATTGGTCCAGTTGGAACACTGGGGTTGTCCATGGAGCCGCGAGCCAGACGGCAAAGTGGCGGTACGACCTTTCGGAGGGATGAAAAAGGAGCGGACCTGGTTTGCTGCGGACAAAACTGGTTTCCATATGCTCCATTCGCTGTTTCAAACGTCGCTGAAATACCCCGGTATTGTGCCGTACGACGAATGGTTCGTCACTTCGCTTCTGGTACACGACGGGCGTTGTCAGGGTGTGGCTGCTCTGGAGCAGCGAACCGGACGCCTTGAAGTTATTGCCGGTCGGGCCGTCATTCTTTGTACCGGCGGCGCTGGAAAGGTATTTCCATTCACAACTAACGGCGCCATTAAGACGGGTGACGGGATGTCCATGGCGTATCGAGCCGGTGTTCCGCTTAAGGATATGGAGTTCGTTCAATACCATCCGACAGGACTTCCCGGCACTGGTATTCTGATCACGGAAGCCGCGCGAGGGGAAGGGGGAATTCTACTGAATAAAGATGGCTACAGATATCTGCAGGATTATGATCTCGGACAGCCGCTTGATGTTACCGACCCCGATCACCCGGTCAAGAAAAGTATGGAGCTGGGTCCGAGAGACCGGCTCAGTCAGGCGTTTATTCAGGAGCAGCGGAAAGGTCGAACGGTCAAAGGCAAATTTGGAGAAGTC
>BTQE01000002.1:0-71777 GCA_036985715.1 Rhodothermia bacterium | reverse complement strand
TGAGCACGTCGCCCGGCGATTCCCTGAACGAGCCACCTCGTAAATCCACAAGCCCTCCTGCTTCCTGACCATCCATGATTACTGCGAATTTGCATACCAGTCAGAAAGCCGGTCGCGACGAGACCCTGGACCGCATACTAGCAGATATTCGTCAGGATTTCCCCATTCTGGAACAAACCATTCATGGCCAGCCGCTCGTATATCTTGATAATGCAGCCACGTCCCAGAAACCCGGGTCTGTCATTGACCGAATTCGCTTGTACTACGAGGAGCACAACAGCAACGTACATCGCGGCGTCCACACCCTCAGCCAGAGAGCAACGGAGATGTACGAGTCCGTCCGCGAAACCGTACGGTGTTTCATCGGAGCGGCTAGCACGTCTGAGATTGTCTTTACGCGAGGTACGACGGAGGCGCTCAACCTGGTCGCCCAATCATATGCCCGGCCGCGGCTGAATAGCGACAGCGAAATCCTCGTCACGATGATGGAGCACCACTCGAATATTGTGCCGTGGCAGATCCTGAGTGAACAAACAGGAGCACGGGTAATAGTCGCACCCATTCATGAGGACGGAAGCCTCGATCTCGAGGCGTTCGAGAATTTGCTTGGGGATAGGACGTGTATTGTAGCCCTCACCCATGTCTCCAATTCACTGGGTACGATTAATCCGGTCGAGCAAATTATCGAGTTATCTCACGCCGGGGGTGTACCTGTTGTTATTGACGGCGCGCAAGCTGTTCCGCATATGCCGGTTCATGTCGGTCGGCTGGGCTGTGATTTCTTTGCCTTTTCCGGACACAAGATGTTTGGCCCGACCGGTATCGGAGTCCTCTACGGAAAAGAAGACCTCCTCGACGCCATGCCACCATATCAAGGCGGTGGAGACATGATCGAATCCGTGAGCTTCTCGGGAACAACATTCAATAAACTGCCGCACAAGTTTGAAGCAGGCACTCCCAACATCGCCGGTACAATCGGGCTCGGAGCCGCCGTTGACTACATCCAGGAGCTCGGATACGATTTCATCGAACAACATGAAGCACGACTCCTTTCGGCGGCCATCAGCAAGCTAACAGAGATTGAGTCGATCCGATTTATAGGTCACGCAGCCGAGCGCGCCAGCGTGATATCATTCCTCCTTGGTGATTGCCATCCGTATGACGTGGGATCCGTCCTGGACAGACTCGGCATCGCCGTAAGAACTGGCCATCACTGTACGCAGCCGCTGATGGACCACTATCAAATTCCGGGTACGGTTAGAGCCTCATTCGCATTCTATAACACCCTCGAAGAAATCGATCGACTGTTCGACGCCCTCAAACAGGCTTCCTCCCTACTAAGCTAGCATGACCTCAACCGGGACCATTGCGGAACGAGCGGCAGAAATCGTTGAGGAGTTCGAACTGTTCGACGATTGGATGGGTCGATATGAACACCTTATCGATCTGGGTAGATCGCTCCCCTTGATCGATGAAGCGTTCAAAACAGACGAATACCTTGTTCGAGGTTGTCAATCTCAGGTGTGGCTGAGGGCGGAGACTGACGGTGGCCTCATCCGTCTGACAGCCGACAGCGATGCCCTGATAACCAAGGGACTCGTGGCTATTCTTTTGCGGATTCTAAATGGGCAGCCCGCCAGCTCGGTCGCGGGTGCCGACCTCTCGTTCCTCGACCAGATCGGAATGAAGGAGCACCTCTCTCCTACCCGGAAGAACGGACTGGATTTGATGATCAAGCAGATTCGGCTGTACGCGGTGGCACTTTCGCATTTAGGAGAGGTGTCATGACTGAAGATGCCTTGAATAAACTGTCACCGGAGGAGATCGAAAAAACCGTTATAGAGGCCATTCAGACAGTTTACGACCCTGAAATACCGGTAAATGTGTTTGATCTTGGTCTGATTTACAATGTCCAGGTCAACCCGGATTACACCGTACTTATTACAATGACGCTCACCACTCCCAATTGTCCGGCGGCAGGCTTTCTACCAGGTCAGGTTGAGCAACGAGTCCGTGATATCCCTGAAGTGGTCGAAGCCCGAGTGGACTTGACATTTGACCCTCCGTTTCATCCGGATATGATGTCGGAAGCGGCTCGACTTGAATTGGGATTCCTGTAAGCTTCCGACGATGCTCAATCTGGACTGAAACGCACCGAGTCTGACAGTTCATTCGTGTCGTCTTCTCTTATCTCGACGCCTTTCTCTTCGAGCAATGACCCGCATCGGTTAACGGCACTCACGAGACCCTCTACCATCGTCCCGTCGCGAATACCCGTCAAAATATCTTCTACGACGCGCACCCAGTCGTCAGACTCGACCCGTGCGTTTATTCCTGAATCTCCGACGACTTCAACACGTCGCTCAAACAGTGAAATAAATATCAGAATTCCCGTCCGTTCTCTCGTGTCAAAGACCTCTTCCTCAACAAACGCCCGCATGGATCGATCGCGAACAGCGTGAGTCATAGAGGAGGATCCTGCAAAGAATCGTTCCACTGCCGGTACGCTTCGGACCAGAAGAACGCCCAACGCACCTAACACTAAAGCTGCGGAGCCCGTCCCTCCGACCGTGAAAAGCCATCCCAGACTCCACCCTGCATAAAGCTGGCCGAGGATCAGAACCGTCATCAGTCCACCCAGTCCGAAGATTGCACCCCCTCGCCAGGAGGCGACAGGATACGACGACGACTGTTTCACGATGAAAGGCACGATCTCACCAGACGTGAGTTTTTCAGCCTCCTTGACGGCAGCCTCTACGGCTGCCAGCCCCTTTTTCGAAATGATTTCTGGCATTCGGATGATGGATACAAACGAAAAGATTCATCCGAATATAATTTTCCCGAACGGAAGTGACTGCTAGTTGCGAAGAATTATTGCACTATTTCTCCAGAAACATCAAATAGTTGCCGCGTCCGGTATTTATTCGAAGAGATTCATCTTCACGAATCAACTGTTTCGCCCTCGGAAGCTGAGAAAGGAACAAGGAAGATGCCTCATCGGATTCGCATATGCCACCATCTGACGAAAACGAGTCGATGGACAGTTCGTCCCGATCATTCAAAGAATAGACGCCGTTAAACGGACCACATTGCGATACTCCCTCAATGCGATTTTCATCCACGAACGAAAGTTCGACACCTTGCTCCGGCGCGGCGATGGTTCGAACACCGTAAAAAACAATCTCCAAATACCAGTTCGTTCCACGCAAGTGGTCACGCCGATCATAGTCTTCTTCCACGACCAGTATACAGCCGCTGACCGCGATCGGAATAAGCAGAATAACTGCAATCAGAAATTGGACCTTGCTGCGGTTTGAATACTTCATCTCCCTCTTCGGTTTGGTTATCCTTCAGAGGTAAGGCCGCAGAAATTCAGAAACAGGTAACGTTACGGTCCGGAATCGTTGCCTGCAGAATCCACACGCAGGGTCGACAGGGCTTCCGAGGCTCGCTGCGATACAGGGTCATCCGGATCATTGACCAGACGAACTACCTTTTCGAACTGATCAATCGCATCCTCCAGCCGATCGATCTGCCACAACATGATGCCTCGATTAAAATTTGCCTGAACATGATTGGAATCGGCCTCGAGGACCTTCATGGTTTCCTGAATCGCTAACATCGAGTTTTCAGGATCGTATAGATAGGCTACCGCCATATCTGTTCGGATATCCAGGTTATCCGGGTCGGTTTCAAGAACCTTACGATAAGCCGATGTCGATTTTCTCGAGTAATAGTATTTGTTTTCCGGTTCACTGGTTTCCATCCAGTCATAGTAAAAATTGCCGGCATCGATCCATGCCGATTCCGAACCCGTTTCGAGAGCAATTTCTTCCGCCTTCGCACCGGCAAGATCAAATCTGCGAGCCGTGAAATACAGGGTCAGCAACTCGCGCTGCTTATGGTTCCGGTCTTCACCGCTGAGTCCATCCAATTCGGCCTGAAGATCGTCCTCTCGTGACGCAAATTCTGCGATCAGTGGGGGCTCAACAGGTGCATTCAGTAGCGCATTCAGTGGCGTCTTCGAGGAGGGAACGGTCGATACGTTTCCCTTTTGTCCACTCGTGACAATCAGCAGATAGACGGCGAAAATGAGGAACACAGATACGCCTATCAGTATTGCTATCCGTTTTCCAGCCCCCGGTTCGACGCCGCCGACAAGAGCCGGATTCCGTTCGATTTGCTCAGGATCGGAATCTCCGCCAAATGGAGGGCTTGGCGAATCAGGGAGCTGATCCTTTCGTTTTTGAAGCTCCGTGCCACACTTAGAACAATAATTGGAATCGGGTGGATTCTTCCAGCCGCAGGAATTACAGAACACGGATCCTGACGCCCGGACAGTCGAGTCGCTGGATGCATCTAAATCTGCTTCTTCAGAATCAGAATGGTTTCTCAATTCTTCCTCTGCGCCCGAGACGAGAGTTCCGCACAAATCACATTGCGTCGCATCCTCTTTAAGACGCGATCCGCATCCACTACAACTCTTACTCATGTTTTACACAATCCATACGTCAGGATGAATGACAGCTGGGCTCATTCACTGTCCGTCCGACCGGTTATAGACCGATCTACATTCTTTCTGAACTCTCTCGAGGGTTTAAAGAACGGGACGTACGTAGCCGGAACGTGTACAGGTTGATTCGTCCTGGGATTTCGAGCGGTACGTGCCGCTCGATGTTGGACTCCGAAAGAACCGAAACCTCTCAGGTCGACTCGTTCGGCATCCAGCAGAGAATCTTTAACGATACTAATGAATCCGTTGACGACCGCCTCTGTTTCCAATTTCGTCAATCCCGTTCCGCTGGATATGCGTTCAATGATATCTGCTTTAGTCACGAGATTATCCGGTATGTGGACATATTGTGTTGACTGACAACAGATTACGCAGCTACCGTCCGCATGATCCGGCGTTGTTGAATCTGCACACACGGTGCATACAAACTATCTTCTCTCGTATCCGAAGAGTCGCAAAAAACTCGAAAATGAATAAGTTCATTCGGGAATCAAGCCGCACCTTTTATCTGAATTCAAGTTGAGTACTCACCGCAGCACCCTCCTTGGGCCGACCAGCGAAGTCTTATTTCGCGGTACTGTTGTCGCGTTTTCCTCTCGATTCTGGCACCTCTCGATACGGAATTCAGAAAGCGTTCCTGTCGGCCCCTGTTTCCTATACGGAAATCACTCAAACAACTACGACCCGTTCATGATCAACGCCTTTACCGCTTGGGGACAGGGCACGGCGGGGGTCATGACGATGGAATACATGAAAGATCATCCGCTGGCCCGATTTTTCGCGTCGGTGGGTATTCTTGGAACCCACAAACACGTGCCTGAGCCCCAGTTGATTCGACGAATCTATCGGCTACTTGATGAACGTCGCTCTATCGTCATTTACCCAGAAGGCGGTCGGCGATGGGATGGCCGACCTGCGCCATGGATCGAAGCGACGGCAAAGCTCTTTATCAGGTCTGGAGTCCCCGTTTACCCGATTATCACACATGGCTCTTACGTCGGATGGCCACGTTGGGCGCGGTATCCTCGCCCGGCACACATTGAACTTGAAATTCTGCCTGCTCTTTCATTCGACAAGAAGGCCCCGTTCGAGGAGTCGCTGTCAATCCTAAAAGCACCCATTTCCAGTGATGAGAATCTTGTAGAAGAGCCGCTCAGGCCAAAAAGTGCATTTCAACCTGCCAGGGGACTTGAAAAGCTCCTGTATCGCGATCCGGAATCGGGATTGTCTGGCGGCGTACGCGCGGTCGAAGGCAACCGGATTGTAAGTGATTCCGCTGTATTTGATGGCCGTGTTCTTCCAGACAGTCGGATTCGGCTTGATTCGACCGGCGAAATCGTACTCACCGGGGACCTTTATTCCAGGATTCGAGCCTTGCCGTATGACGATCGAACCGACGAACCTCGCATCCAGGTGCGCTCCCAGATCAAAGGAGTCATTGACGACCGCCCCTTCGTTGAGCGAAGCGCCAATTTCTCGTTATTTGCGTCGCACCTTTTTATTGAGGGCTCCGAAAAGTATCATATCGATCTTGAAAATGTCCGGTACGTAAGCACGGAACGGAATGACAAGCTGGCCCTGACACTCTCCAATGGATCCCTATCGGCCCGTTTTTTACACGGCGGTAGTGTCCTGCAGTGGTTCGATGAATTGCATCGAATCGCGCCAAATATTCGTTGGTGACAAATCTAAATGGAATCCTGGACCATTCCTGCCTCGATCGGCGACCTTTTCTTGGACTTTGCCCTCCTTAGCATCCTGCTCATTGGAGGCTCTATTGCCCGCAGGTATGTCCCTGTATTTCGGAGATTCCTGATTCCGAACAGCCTGCTCGCTGGCTTTATCGGACTCCTTATTGGACCAGAAGTGTTTTCGATTGTCACCTTTTCATTGGAGCGAATGGGCGCGTATGTCTATCACCTTCTGGCCTTGACGTTTATTGGCGTTGGCCTTCAATCATCGAGTCGGAAAATTAAATACAGTGTGGTCAATCTCGGATTCATGCAGGTGTCGGTCATGCTGATCCAAGGTCTCATTGGACTCAGCGTAGCGCTGTTAGCCATGCTGCTGTTTCTGCCCGAACTGGTTCCCGCCATAGGGCTGCTTCTCCCGTTGGGATTTGCAATGGGACCCGGCATTGCGTTCTCAATTGGCAATGCGTGGAGCGCTTTCGGATTCGAAGATGCGGCGTCAGTAGGTCTTGGTATCGCCGCCATTGGATTCCTTTTCGCCTACGTTTCGGGGGTGATGATCATAAATCGGACACTAATGGCCCGAGAATCTTCGGATACCGAAGGACATTCAGACGGCCTCTCTTCCTCCATGATGAAAGGTATTCGAGACGCCGAGGATCGGCCCGTCGGAGCGACGTTAACGTTTTTCAGTGGAGCCATCGAGCCACTAACGGTCCATCTGGCACTCATCGGTTTGGTGTATGCGTTGACCTATGCGTTTACCGCGGGTCTCGAACAAATATTGGTGGCTGGAGGATTGGACCAGGAAGTGCCGATCGTATGGTCGTTTCACTTCATTTTTGCCAACCTGATCGCTCTGGGCATAAGACACCTCATCGATTTCGCGGGGGCCGGTCACCTGCTCGATGCTGGAATGATGAGGCGATTGACCGGTTCGCTTGCGGATTTTCTGATCACTGCTTCGATTGCCGCAATCAGTTTACGGATAGCGTGGACGTACGCCGGACCTGTTCTCGTCATGTCCATCCTCGGAGCATGGATTACGTATTTGTTCCTGAAATGGTCAAGTCAAAAGGTGTTCACGAAATATCGGTTCGAACGATTTATCGGGATATATGCCCAAATGACTGGAACCATCAGCTCAGGACTCGCGCTCATTCGCGTTACCGACCCGGAATACCGATCACCCGTGGCGGAAGACCTCGTTCTCAGTAGCGGAATGGCGTTGGCCTTTGGATTCCCCCTCCTTATTCTGATTAACATGCCATTCACTGTGTTCTCTGGATCAATCACCGGATATATCATTATCATTTCGATCATGATCGTCTACCTGCTGATCATCGGAATTCTATGGTATGGATTTGTACAGCGATCGTCTCACGAAGAGCTGACGTAAATATGAATTTCCCGAATTTCATTTCCACAGCGCTGTTTCATCGAACAAAATTCTCTCTTCCCATCCTGGTGACGAGTTTATTCTTGGGCGCCTGCCGGGCCCCTGACGACATGTCGAATCCCCAAAACATAGTCGACAGGGCCTTGGAAGCACACGGCAGCGACATCCTGAACAACGCCCGTCTCACCTTCGATTTTCGTGGACGCCAATTTTCGATTACGCGTCAAAATGGAATGTTTTCATACGTGAGATCGTACACAGACTCGACCGGAGCTGTCATTAAGGAGATCCTCTCTAATGACGGACTGGTACGAGATGTTGACGGAGTGCGGACGGAAATGGACTCAGAGTTTTACCGAAAAATGGAGACATCGGTCAACAGCGTCTCGTACTTCGTTCTTCTTCCACTTCCCCTAAATGATCCCGCGGTCGTTAAGACGCTACTCGGAGAGGTCGAGATTCTGGGTGAACCCTACTACAAGATTGACATCACGTTTCAGCAGGAAGGCGGAGGGCGCGACTATCAGGACCGGTTCCTCTACTGGTTCCACCGAAACCGTTTCACGATGGACTACATGGCCTATTATTTCTATACCGACGAGGAAGGGTCCCGCTTCCGTCAAGCCACAAATATTCGGGACATCGGGGGCGTTAGAATTCAGGACTATCATAACTTCAAATTCGATAGTCTAACAATCGAAACGATCGACCAGTATGATGAACTGTTCAGTCAGGGAAAGCTCGAACTCGTCAGCGATGTGAATCTTGACAACGTGAGACTGGAACGACTGGATCCCTGAACCTGGATTTCGGCCTCTAAATTGCGCTTCCCGTCACGCGAAGCATTTCGTCGATCGATGTTTCTCCTTCAATGACAATTCGACGAGCGCAGTCGCTGAGCGTCAGCATTCCCTCTTCGATCGCTTTGTCTCGGAGTTTACTTTCATCCACTATGTCTCCAGACTCCATGATGATGCTCCGAATTGCAGGTGTAAATGTGAGGGTCTCGGCAACCGCTCTCCGACCTTTGTAGCCCGAACCTTTACAGGTACCACATCTTGTGTCATCTCCTTGCGTATAAATCGTCATCGATCCGATCTCCGTCTCGGTGAATCCGAGATGCCGAAGAACTTCATTTTCTACTTCTACATCCGCGCGCTTACACGTATTACAAAGCTTTCTCACCAGTCGCTGCGCAACGACAAGGTTAATCGCGTACGAGATCAGAAATGGCTCGATGCCCATCTTGAAAAGTCGTGATACGGCTGAAGGAGCATCGTTCGTGTGAAGCGTTGTAAAAGTCAGATGGCCGGTATTGGCAAGCTTTATTGCGAGCTCAGCGGTTTCTCTATCTCTCATCTCACCCACCATCACGATATCCGGGTCGTGTCGAAGAATGGCGCGAAGTGCGCTCTCAAGACCCAGACGAACACCCAGTTTAATCTGGCGGACTCCCTTAATCAGATATTCCACCGGATCCTCGATGGTAAGAACGTTCACTTTTGAAGTAACAACCTGGGACAGAGCCGCCACCAACGTGGTACTCTTGCCAGATCCGGTTGGGCCCGTCAGGATCACCATTCCGTTCGGCTGGCGAATGGCGTGGTCAAATCGCTCCATCGCGTGTCCGAGAAGACCAATTTTTCCGAGATCTGTGATCACCTTTCGATCGTCCAGAACTCGGATGACGACGCTTTCGGCGTGTATTTCCTGCTTGGCACTGGCAATGGGTAATACGGAGACGCGGAATCGAATGAGCACCTCGTCGATCCATCGCTGGATGTATCCGTCCTGGGCTGAATCTCGCTCGAATCGATCGACATTCATCGAATTGTCCTTCACGACCGACAGGAATGACTCCGGTCGAATCCCATCTTCGATATGCCACATCTCGAGTTCACCGTCGATCCGCATTTGAAGCTCGATCTCGCCCTTATCATTGGGAAAGATGTGGATGTCTGATGCGCCCCTCTTCACGGCCTCGACGAGGGATGCTTCGAATAGATTGATGAGGCGCGAACGATTGATTTCTGCCTCGAGTGCATCGTCATCTACGCTGTTCTCATCCTCAATGAAGTCCATCCCCATGTCGAAGACGGGTGGAACTTCCTCCAGCTTCTCGAGATACTGATTAACCGATATAAACGTATCACTGATGATCGATCCGAGTAAATCGAGTGGCGAATAACGCAACTCGAATCGCTTCAACTGAAGTGTTTGAATCAACTGATGAACTTCGGGACGAGTCGGATCGTGTGTAGCAAAGATCCAAATATTTTCTCCTGAGCGCTTATCTACATCGATTCCCACCGGTAGCACGTGGGCTTCGACCATCTCCTCCCATATCTCGTCGTTGAATTTCTCGCGGTGCTCGGCTATAAACTCGAGCACATCCATCTTATCTATTCCAGCCTGCTTGAAAGCATACACCGACGCAGCTTCAGAATAAATTTCCTGGGCATCGAGCGTTTCGTCTATTGTGAGCAGACGCCAAAACGGTACACGAATGTGCTGTTCATGAAGTCGATTCCACTCCTCCCAAGCGGATACCAGATGATTTTCGTTGACCGCACCTTTATCCAAAAGACGAGTCACCACCCGGTCTCGACTGGCAACGGTTTCGAACGCAACCTTTCGTCGAATCGCTTCGAGCCGGCTTTTCCCCTTCGCACTCGATGCGGTTCGATCCTCCGCTCGATTTCGAAAATCTGGTGTTTTGTCTGAGATTTGCTCCATGAGCGAATGTGATGATCAAGTGGGTTCGACGGTCCCGGCCTAGGCTGCGCGCCGTCTCGTGTAATCTTGGGTTGTTGTTTCTCGCTTTAGAGTATCCCCGTTTCTCGCAATACCAGGATTGACATTCAGAGCAGGCATGTTTGAAATAAGAAGATTTTGGACCGTGTTCACAACCTCCTCCGGGACAAATACGAATTCGATATCAGAAAGAATGAGTCGGTCCGAGAGCGCGCGAACTCGACGTGATCCTGGATCAGAACTTGCCAGTAGATGCCTTCGAACCACGTCGGGGTAGTGTCCATGTTCTATAACAGGAACAACTCCACATGCGAACAAGGACGTCCAATCCTCGCTCGACAACAGGTCGAGAAGCTTGTTGTTATAGATGAGCGTCCCGATTTGACAAACGGTAACCGGGCGGAAGCCATAAATTTCTGCAGCAAGTTTCTGTAGCTGTTCCCTGACGTCCGGAAATGCAAAAGAACATTGCCTCCATGTGATGATCATTCTTGAATTCTCACCTGAACAATCGATTGTACGAAGCTGATCTTCCGATAGAATCTGCCTTCTTAGTGCTGCCGCAGTCGTATGGTCAAGGTTTTTCAGCTCACTCACTGGCACGGGGTCTTCCGACGGTGTGTCTGAGCGAGGGACTTTGCCAATTTTTGAATCATCGGATATCGCCCCCTGGGTAGTTTCATTCGCCTGAGATTTCGCACGGCGACCGCCAGACAAAATCAGATTCCTTAAAGACACACCCAGCACCGAGATTTTTCTATTTGAGCCAGAACATCCGAATTCTTCCTTGGTATCGGTATTTTAGCCCATTTGTTAAGAATTTTCGACTGACTTTCAGGTAAGCGTTTCAGGGTATGTTTCCGTGGAATTGGGGTCCTGTAACCAGATCATTCCGTACCCATCCCGGTTCTGATTAATGTGCCCCTGGTTTCCAGCTCATTCAGGCTCCCTAACCCATCCGATAGATCGAACGAGCTCTATGGTATATGACAGCGCGTGGGATACTCTTCAAATCGTTACTTTGGCTATAGTGGCTCTTATTGATTTTTCTCATTCGACCCGTAAACGAAAGAAACCGGACTGATCCTCCATGCTCGGATCATCACCTTCTTCTTCACACGACGACATACTGTTATGCGGTTCATTATTTCCCTCTTGCTTCTCGGCTTAGCCGGCTGTGCCGGCTCCAACTATTCAGCTCCTGTCACGGTTGATCCGGTAGACGTGAACAACGCTCCTCAGGATCAAACTGAGCTTATGGAGAACGCGGTCGAAACACTGCTTCCGATCGATCCTCTTGTACGGAAAGGTTCACTACCGAACGGATTGAATTATATGATCCGCTCGAACGAGCGCCCCGAGAATCGAGCCGAACTTAGACTCGTTGTAAATGTGGGCTCGATTCTGGAAGACGATGACCAGCTGGGTCTGGCTCATTTTGTCGAACACATGGCATTCAACGGTACACAGAATTTCGAGAAGCAGGAGCTGATCGATTACCTGGAGTCCATCGGGATGCAATTTGGCCCGGACATCAATGCGTACACGAGCTTTGATGAAACCGTTTACAAGCTGCAGCTGCCAACTGATTCGGTCGGTGTTCTTGAGACCGGATTTCAAATACTCCGCGATTGGGCCGGCCGTCTCTCGTTCGAACCCGCCGAGATCGAAAAAGAAAGAGGCGTCGTAATCGAAGAATGGCGTCGACGTCGAGGCGCTGCGGCACGCATCCAGGATCTCCAACTGCCCATCATTCTGAAAGACTCTCGCTACGCAGATCGGCTCCCCATCGGAAACCCCGATCTTTTGAAAACTTTTTCTCACGAAACGCTGGTCAGGTATTACACCGACTGGTATCGCCCCGAACTGATGACCGTCATTGCGGTCGGTGATTTTGAGACGGATCGAATCGAGCGTCTGATTGAGGATCTTTTTTCGGACCTGACCGGATCGGATACTCCGCGGGAGCGCATTTTTTACGATGTGCCATCTCATGACGAAGTTTTGTACACGATCGAATCGGATCCGGAGGCGAGCTCGGCGCTGGTATCTGTGATGTACAAACACCCGCCATGGGCGGAGGGTACGCGTGCTTCTTATCGACAGCGTCTTCGCTCCTCGCTGTATTCGGCGATGTTTAACCAACGTCTTGGAGAACTGACACAATCGGTTGATCCCCCTTTTATCTTTGCATTTTCGAATGACGGAGGCCTTGTTAGAACCCGGGGGGCTTACAGTTTGATCGGCCTGGTAAGGGACGGGGAGTATACCCGTGCGCTGGAAACTCTCCTGGAAGAGGCAGAACGCGTAAAGATCCACGGTTTCACTGAAACAGAGCTTCAGCGTGCCAAAACACAGTTGCTACGAAGCAGAGAAACCGCATTTAACGAGCGGGAAAAAACCAACTCATCCGTGTTTGCGTCGGAATACATTCGTCACGTGCTGACATCAGAGGCCATACCGGGTATCGAATACGAATATCAACTTACCAGTGAGCTTCTTCCCACTATCCCGGTCGAAGAAGTTAACCAACTGCTGACGTCGTTGATGACCGAGACCAATCAAGTCGTCTCTATCTCAGGCCCTGAAAAGGAATCAGATCCCCTCCCGACCATCGCTGAAGTCAAGGCGGTTTTTACGGCCGTAAGCGGCGCCGAGGTTGATGCGTATGTCGATACGGTGGATGACGAACCGCTTCTCCCGGACATGCCGACACCGGGGACAATTACGGAGGAGCGTTTGGACGAAGAGATCGGAGTCACATTCATGACACTCTCGAACGGTATCAAGATCGTTCTCAGGCCCACCGATTTCAAAAACGACCAGATATTGATGATGGCGACGAGTCCCGGAGGGACATCCCTGGCCGACGACTCCGAGTTCGCATCGGCCATATTCGCATCTCAATTGATCGGGAGCGGCGGCGTTGGCACGTTTGGTCCTATTGAACTCCGGAAAAAGTTGTCCGGTAAAGTCGTACGCGTATCGCCGGTACTGACTTCGCTGTCCGAGGGTTTTTCAGGTTCCGCATCTCCGAAAGACCTTGAAACGCTATTTCAACTAACCCACCTGTACGGTACTGCTCCGCGAGCTGACAGTGTTGTCTTTGCCTCTTATATCACACGGATGTCGAGCTTCCTGGAAACGATGAAAGCCAATCCTCAAATCGCGTTCAGCGACACGCTTTCGACAACGATGGCACAATATCACTTCCGCGCTCGACCAATGTCGGAAGAAATCATCCGGGAGGTCTCCCTCTCCGAGAGTTTCGACTTTTATAACGACCGGTTTAAGGATTTTTCTGATTTCACGTTTTACTTCGTCGGCGCATTTGAAATAGACGACATAAAGCCGTTTCTCACTACGTATCTGGCGAGTCTTCCTTCAACCATGCGAGATGAAACATGGGTTGATACCGGCATTCGAACGCCCTCTGGAGTGATCAACAAAACGGTCGTCAAAGGAGTAGAGCCCAAAAGTCAGGTCTCCATCATCTTCTCCGGTCCGGCGGATTGGTCTATGGACCAGAGACGGAAACTCGGAATCCTGAGCAATGTCCTCCGTACCCGACTGCGAGAAATCCTGCGCGAGGATTTGGGCGGTACATACAGCGTCTCCGTAACGGGTTCGATGAGTGATCGTCCGTATGAATCGTATCGGGTTACCATCTCATTTGGAATGTCGCCAGATCGTGTGGACGAGCTGATCGGTGAAGTATTCCGAGAGATCGAAGCCCTTAAAACGGCGCCGCCAGATGAAGATGATATCCAGAAGGCCCGAGAATCGGCCTTGCGTGAACATGAAGTGGGCCTCCGAGAGAACGGCTTTTGGATGAATAGACTTCAGTTTTATCTTGAACGCGGAATGGATGCATCTGCGATTCTGGAAGGACCTTCTGCCTGGATCTACGATATTTCCGGATCAGATTTGCAGGAGGTTGCCAACAGATATCTGAACACGGATCGGTACGTGCAGGTGGTTCTGATGCCGGAAAACGAACGATAGGACAGCACGCTCATAGCTCGACGAGCGTTCTACCCGTTATTTCCCCGGCCAGAAGTCGCCACGATTGCTCTGCGATCTCCGGGAGCGTAATCGTTGAGCTCAGCCCTTCCAGCTCACTGGATGAAATCAGTGACGCAATGCGATCCCACGCCAACACGCGGTCAGGCACCGGACACGTATTCGAGTCGATCCCACACAGGTTGATCCCTCGAAGAATGAATGGATAAACAGATGTGTGCAGTTCCGCACCTCCCGCATTGCCACACGCTGCAATACAACCGTGCCTGTCGGTTTGGCTAATGACAGCTTCCAGCGTTGATCCTCCAACTATATCAATGGCTCCCGCCCATCTGGCCGAGTCCATCGGTTTGGAGGCTCCCCCTCTTAGAATATCCCGATGGATCACCTCCTCTGCCCCGATGGAATGGAGGTACTCGTGAGCATCGCTCTTTCCGGTAGATGCGGTTACTCTGTACCCAGCCTTGCTCAACAAGAGAACAGAAAAGACCCCGACTCCACCCGTCGCACCCGTAACAACGATATTCCCAGCGTCTTTGCTCACACCACGCTTGTCCAGAGTCATTAGTGCAAGGGCTGCGGTAAGGCCCGCCGTGCCTATAATCATGGCTTCGCGAGCAGACAATGAGTCCGAAAGAGACACAAGCCATTCGGAATGAATTCGCTGCATCCCGGCGTATCCACCCCAGTAAGATTCGCCCAGTCCACCGCCCGTACCAACAACCACGTCGCCCGGATCGAATCGGTCCGAGTCTGATTCGATCACCCGTCCTACAAGATCAATACCCGGCACAAACGGAAAACCAGCCCGAACGATTTTCCCCCGGTTGGTGACGGCCAGTGCATCCTTGTAGTTGAGACTGGAATACTCTATTTCCACCAGCACATCTCCACCGTCTGGAAGGTCTTCTAGGGTAAGATCCTCAATGGACGATCGGAAACCCTGCTCGTCGTCGTGGAGAATTAGTGCATGGAACATGGCGCGTCAAACATGGTGGAGCAAACATGGTGGAGCAGAATTGACTCGGCTCATAATAAGGGTCCGCAGACTTGTACCTCTCCCGATCGATAGCAGAGAGGGCCGGCTACCACCTGCGTTCGTCCTCGGGAGGCCTTAACTCCGCATTCGGCCGGAGATTCTCGAGAACAACCGTCGTCGAGTCCATCCGCGACACCCAGCGTCTGGCCGCTGACGTACTACCCTGAATCCATTCATACTGAGCGGCGGTACCGTTAGCCCGAACGGTTAGCAGTCCGATCATGTCAAACCATTCTCTCCTGAATCCACCCTGCCAGTGCAGCTCAATTTCGGCAGTGTAAATTTTATCCAGCGGCTGATAGGACCACTCATTGACAAAGACATAAGCACTTCGAAGTCCAAGAAAACTCTTCAATCGATCCAGAATCTGACTTCCCGCCAGCTCGACGAGATTGTTCAGTTCTGCTCTTCGTTCTTCCGGAGACTTTGCCCGAAGAACGACATGCTCGGAGGCGATCCGCTCCGGTTCAGAGGCGAGACGGACGTACAGATCAAACGAGACGGACGCTGAATCCGCATCCATCAACTGCGATTTTATCTGGTACCGAAAATCTCGATATTTGTCATACCGACTCAGATTAAATCGATTGCGGGCCCTTCGAACCGGTATTTTTACGGCATCTTCGGGACTCGCGTCAGCATATGCCAGAATAAACGTCTCGGGCCTGACCCTCCGGCGAATGGATTCCCACTCGTCACTTCCGAATATCTGACGAAACAGGCGGTAGTCAAGGCGAAACGACCCTCGGTCATAGGCATCACTCAGCGGAAATTCCAGTTGGGTCGTGGGTTCTATTTTCTTGGGTGAAGCCATCACGGTACGTTGTTCGCAGGCGCTGCGCTCCTTGAGAACTCCGCACACTTCGACAAGAATGGCTTCCTGGTCTCCAAGCTCCTCATCCGGGATACTGATTACGTTGTCGGACCCACGATACAGCGTGTCGTAAGAAGCACTGAATACGGTAGTTCGAACATCGTCTGGGACCACCGACTTTGTAGATCCGATCGAGGCTCTCTCTTCGAAAGCGAACTGAACGGTGAGTGTGTCCCAACCGGTCTGTCGAATGTCTATCCGGTCGACCACAAATTCGGGTGAATCTCCGCAGGCCAACAGCAAAACGGGTAGGAATGAGATGACCGAGAACACAACTCGCATTGCCGTGACAGAGAATGTCGAACGTGGATGATCTTGAATTGGAGACGTGGTACGTCTGTTCTCCCTTCAGGATGCACCGTGGTCTCGGTCCACCTGACACAATGGATTCATAACCGTATAATATTCGTAATGGACTCTGGAACGCAGCGTAACCGCAACCGTGTAAATGGAGCCCATTTTGGGTTGCATCCAGGAAATACGTCCCGGGTGGACCGGCTTTCACAAAATGATCCTGAACATGGCAACTTCGACTATACCACAATCTTTTTCTAATGAAAACCGGGCCCCTTCTACTGAAACACACGACGATTTTCTTCCCATAAATGGGACGGACTACGTTGAGTTTTACGTGGGTAATGCCCAGCAGGCCGCCCATTACTACCAGAGCGCGTTCGGATTTCAATTGAGGGCTTACCAGGGCCTCGAAACGGGCGTCAGAGATCGATGCACGTATGTGGTGCAGCAGGGAAAGATTCGATTTCTACTCACATCTGCCCTGCATCCCGACTCACCTATTGGAGAACATGTCCTTAAGCACGGTGACGGTGTGAAAGACATTGCTCTTTGGGTGGACGACGCCGTCTACTCCTTTGAGGAAACAGTGCGTCGAGGTGCCACTCCAATTCAGAAACCTCGCACGGCGGTAGATGATGATGGACGCGTAATTACTGCAACGATTTCCACGTACGGTGAAACCGTCCATACATTCGTTCAGAGGGACGGGTATGACGGGGCCTTCATGCCTGGATTCGTCGAGCGCTCAAGTGATCCGTGGAAACCACGGGAAGCGGGTCTTCGCTACGTAGACCACTGTGTCGGTAATGTCAACCTGGGAGACATGAATCGTTTCGTTGACTTTTATGCCGATGTGCTCGGATTTATCAACCTGCTCTCGTTCGACGACAAGGATATTTCGACTGAATATTCTGCCCTCATGTCGAAGGTTATGGCAAACGGAAACGGCCGCATCAAATTCCCGATCAATGAACCGGCGTCTGGACTCAAGAAAAGCCAGATAGAGGAATACCTTGAATTCTATCACGGTCCGGGAGTCCAGCATGTTGCGATGGCAACGGACAACATCATCAAAACAGTCACCGATATTCAGAACCGAGGAGTCGAATTCCTGTTCATCCCGTCTGACTACTACGACAGTCTCCCCGAACGGGTCGGAGAAATCGACGAGGAGATCGACGCGCTCAGAAACCTCGGGATTTTAGTAGATCGCGACGACGAAGGGTATTTGCTGCAAATCTTCACGAAACCGGTTCAGAATCGCCCGACCGTGTTTTACGAAATTATTCAGCGGAAGGGCGCTAAGTCTTTTGGAAAAGGAAATTTCAAGGCTTTGTTCGAATCCATCGAGCGCGAACAGGAGCGAAGAGGCAATTTGTAGCCTAGTTCGAGCCGGGATGATCCTTGCCAAGCGTATATACCAGAACGAATAGCAACTCCGAAAACCAGCAAACTTAGAGGACAAAGCGTCATGCCATACTACGTCCGAATGGGTGATGTGCCGCATAAGCGTCACACGCAGATGCGCAAACCGGATGGTACACTCTACAGCGAGGAAGTTATCGGTGCTGAAGGCTTCAGCGGGATACAATCGATTGCGTATCACCTGTATCCCCCTACCGTAGTCGAACGTCTTGAAGATCCAATCCCGTTTGGAATCGACTACGTGGACCTGGACTTCTTGAGACATCGTCACGTGAAAGGATTCGAGGTAGACGCGAGTGGAGACTGGCTATCAGGTCGAACCTATATCATGGGAAATGAAGATGTACGACTCGCGCTCTGCGCACCGACCGATTCGATGTCCTACTTTTTCAGAAATGCCGTAGCCGACGAGATGATTTTCGTTCACGAAGGCGAGGGTGTCCTTCAGAGTCCATTTGGAAACGTAGAATTTTCGGCCGGGGACTACGTCCATGTCCCGAGGACGATTACCCACAGATGGGAATTTACGGGTGATCAGCAACCGAGACTCCTGGTTATTGAATCGTTCTCCGAAATTCGACCACCGAAGAGATATCGAAATGAGTTCGGTCAGCTGCTTGAAAATAGTCCGTTCTGTGAGAGGGACTTTCGTCCACCATCAGATCTGATCACGCACGACGAGGAAGGCGAGTTTGAAGTCAGAATTGCCAAGCACGGCTATCTCCATCGGCTTTTCTTCCGGTATCATCCGTTCGATTTTGTGGGCTGGGACGGCTACATGTACCCGTATGCGACTTCGATCCACGATTTCGAACCCATTACGGGCCGTGTCCATTTGCCGCCTCCGACTCATCAACATTTTGCGGGTCGGAATTTCGTGATCTGTTCTTTTGTACCCCGCCTATATGATTATCACCCGGACGCTATTCCGACGCCATACAACCATTCGAACATCGACTCCGACGAGGTACTTTATTACGTGAAAGGGGATTTCATGAGTCGAAAAGGAATATCAAGTGGCTCTTTCACCCTACACCCGGGAGGAATAGCCCACGGGCCGCATCCTGGAACGGTTGAGGCCAGCATCGGGAAAAAAGGCACGGACGAATTGGCCGTAATGGTTGATACGTTTCGTCCCCTGCGTTTGACTAAAGCTTCTCTTGAAATAGAAGATGAAGACTACATGCTCTCCTGGCGACCAGAAACGCACGGCGAAAAACTGCCATCAAACGGGCAGTGATTCCGCGCTCTACGCTGATACGGGTCTGATCCTGGAGATGTCCAAAAGCTTTAGGGAATTATTCTTCGCAGCGGATTAAGATCGGCTGCGACGTAGCAGTACAATTCTCGTCCACTTTCGCCATTTGCGGCGGCGAAACATAGTTGATTTTTGTAAGACACGTACTCTTGTGGTCGCGAACTGTCCACGCCTTCCCAGATGTCTGTCATCAGTTCAACAACTTCTCCGTCCGTTCGCCAAACCTCCGACCCTTCAGCTTCCGTTCGTCCAGTGAAATATACCCAGCCCTCGTGCTCAGCAAATCCGAAGGGAGCCGATCCGAGCAATCCTTCATTGATATCTGCAACCATCTCAGGTTTATCATCAGCAAGAACCCATAACTCTTTACCTGCGCTACCGTTGTTCGCTGCGAAAAAGAGTCCCATCGAGCTCGCGTATAGAAATTCAGGCTTGCTTCCGTCAGATCCTTCAAAAAGATCACTCACCGGCTCCGCAGCGTCATCTTTGATTCTCCACAATTCTTCACCGTCCTCCAGGTTGTTCGCCGCGAAATAGAGAACGTCGTTGTACACGGTCAAATACTTCGGGTTTGACGAGTCTGCGCCCGGAGCGATATCCTGAACGAGCGACACTTCCCCGTTCTCATACTTTCTTAACTCCGTCCCTTCAACGTCCGTGAATGCGACGAAATAGAGAACATCGCCAAGGGTTACAAACTGATCGGGTCGAGAACCCGTCCTTCCTTCGTTTATATCGAGTACCACGGGAGGCGAAGTGCCATCGTAACGTACCAGTTCGGCTCCTAGATCAGTGGACGCGGCTGAGAAAAACAGATTGTCGTCAAAGATGGTGAAGCCAATAGGAGTTGAGCTCGAAGGCCCCTCGTTAATATCAGAGATCATTTCGATATTTCGCCCATCCCATCTCCAAAATTCGACGCCGCTGACACCGTCGTTCGCCCGAAAATAAAGTGCATCCTTAAAAACGGTCATTCCAGAAGCCTGCGAGCTGGCCGGGCCTCGATTGATGTCCCGAACGATACGCGTCCGGTTTCCATCGATAACCCAAAGCTCCCTGCCGTATTCGTCTTTCAGGGCAGAAAAGAATAGCTTCCCATCATATGCGACAAACAACGCGGGTACGGAGTGGGCTTTAAGAGGAGCGATATCCGTCACGCTGATGATCTTGGTTCCATCGTACTTGAAAATCTCAGAGCCCAGGTCTTCCGTAGTCATCTGCATGTAGAGCTCATCTTCAAAAATGTACATCCCGTTTGGATCGCTTGAGTTCACACCTTCGTAGAGATCGGTGACAATACCCGAATCCGATCCGGAGGATTGACATCCGGTCAAGAAGAGAACCAATACAGCAGTCCCAACTATGAATTTAAATTCCTTACGCATTCTCCTTTTAGATTGACTTCTGCATTCAGCGGTCCCATCCAACGTCTCAGACCGAAATGGGTTTTGATCTTATTTCCGCCTTACAATCCACACCAAGAAATCATCCAGAAACCGGACTGCTTATCGGTCAGATTGTAGATTGCTCAGTATGGGTTTATGGCATTTCTCGACCGGCACGCGCAACATGCACGATATTTCCCATCTTTCTTTCTATGCCTTCGTGAATGGTTCGAGACACTACACCGGCAGTTTGAATGAGTGAGCCGACAGACAGCAACAGGGCCGGAGCGGAGACGTCTTTCCCCTTCGGCCAAGAGGTCGTATGGAGGCCTGATCCCATCGATCTAGAAGAAACGAATTTGATGTCCTTCATGGTCCGTCACGGGTTCGATTCGCTAAATAGCCTCCATGAGAGATCAGTCGGCGACCCGGAGTGGTTCTGGGATGCTGTTCTGAAGGATCTGGACATTCAATTCTACGAACCATACAAGGCCGCGCTGGAGCGTACGAATGATCCTGCGTTCCCCAGGTGGTGCGTCGGGGGGCAGATGAACATCGTCCAAAACTGCCTCGACAAATGGCTAAGCGGCGAGACCGCCAATGTAACTGCTTTTCGATGGGAGGGGGAGGATGGCACAACGGTCGTTCTCTCCTATGCGGAACTGAATGATCGCGTTTCTCGCTGTGCAAATGCTCTGCTCAGCATCGGAGTCCAGAAAGGAGATGTAATCGGTCTCTTTATGCCCATGACGCCGGAGCTGGTCGCGGCTTTTCTAGCCATCTGCAAAATAGGTGCGGTTCTTCTTCCGCTGTTCAGCGGCTACGGCCCGCAAGCCATAGCGACTCGGTTGAATGATGCAGGAGCGAGTACGGTCATAACGGCGGATGGATTTGTGCGTCGTGGAAACGAGGTGGCCATGAAACGCGTGCTCGATTCGGCTCTTGAGAACTGTCCTCTAGTCACGCGGGTTCTGGTAAACCGTCAGATCAACGTCTCGGATACACCCTGGACTGAAGGGCGAGATCTGTGGTGGGATGAGATCGTGCCGGAACAGTCGAGCGTTGCCAAAACCGTCAGAACGTCTGCCGAGGACGTTGTTATGATCATTTACACATCAGGCACGACCGGGCGACCGAAGGGAGCCGTACATACCCATTGCGGCTTCCCGGTAAAGGCTGCTCAGGACATGGCCCACGCGATGGATCTTAGACCAGGTGAGATGATGTACTGGATGAGCGATATGGGATGGATGATGGGGCCGTGGCTCGTTTTTGGCACGCTTCTTTGCGGTGCAGGAATGCTGTTCTATGACGGTGCACCGGATTATCCTGATGTGGGCCGTCTCTGGCGCCTGGTCGAGAATCACAGAGTCACGCACCTGGGTATCTCTCCCGTTCTTATCCGGGCGATCATGCCACATGGGACCGAGCCACTGAGTGGTAGCACGTTTGACCATCTACGAGCAGTTGGAAGTACAGGCAGCCCGTGGGATCCGGAATCCTGGAAGTGGGTATTCGAGAATGTTCTTGAAAGCAGCAAACCGATTCTGAATTACTCCGGGGGCACTGAAATCAGTGGAGGAATTCTGAGTGGGAATATGTTCACCCCGTTAAAACCGTGTGCTTTTAGCGGCCCCGTTCCTGGGATGGCGGCTGACGTAGTCAACGATTCGGGAGATTCCGTTCAGATGGAGGTTGGTGAGCTGGTGATCAGAGGGCCCTGGATCGGAATGACGCGTGGATTCTGGAACGACTCAGAACGATACCTGGATTCGTATTGGCGACGGTTTGAAGGGGTATGGGTTCACGGAGATTTTGCGGCGATCGACGAGGATGGGTTATGGTACATCCTGGGCCGCAGCGACGACACCATCAAAGTTGCCGGAAAGCGAGTCGGACCAGCTGAAGTGGAAGCCATTCTCAATAGTCATCCGGACGTAACGGAGAGTGCGGCCATTGGCATTCCCCACGAACTCAAAGGAGAGACGCTCGCTATTTATTGCGTGGTCAGCAACGCTTCAAAGGCGACGGATGAATTTCGATCCGAGCTCATCGAACTGGTTACACGGGAACTGGGAAAACCTCTCAAGCCCGGGTTTCTGGGATTTGCTGCGGCCCTGCCAAAAACTCGCAATGCGAAGGTTATCAGACGACTGATTAAAGCAGCCCACCTGGACAAAGACCTCGGAGACACCTCCAGCCTGGAGAATCCACGAACGATCGAGGCGATCCGGAATGCGACATAGAGCTGGATCTGACAGGCGCCCGTTCCGTTAATGATGTCGTCAATAGACACCCATGCCTGATTATCTGGACGTTGGGAATGCGTCAGTTCCAAATGGGCGATTCCTTACTGTTTAAAAAGCCCTCTGTGGGGCATTTCCGAGAGACGGTTTCCATACCGGTCTAGTGTTTGCATCCTCCAGATCATCACTGAATATTAGTTCTGCCCAATCAGACTTATGCGTTCATCTGTTCCAGTTTTTCTCGTGCTTGTTTTTGCCCTGTCGACTCCGGGAAGAGCCCATGCACAACCGAACACCGTGGTTATTCTGACCGGGCAAGTATTGGACGGTGAAACCGGCGATCCCCTCATCGGTGCAAACGTGTTTATCGCGGCTTCGTTGATGGGTACAACCACCGATTCGGATGGCCGATATCGCCTGGCACGCGTACCGACAGGCGCACATCGTTTGTATGTGTCGATGCTTGGTTTTGAGCCGTCATTCAGAGATCTACTGCTCCGGGAGTCGCGGGTGTATACGTTTGACTTTACGCTGGAACCCGCCGTTCTGGAAATCGGCGAAATCATCATCGAAGCTGAACGCGACGACAAATGGAAGGACAGACTCGAGCGGTTCATCCAGCTTTTCGTCGGTGAATCTCCGAATGCTGAGATGACCGTCATTGTTAATCCAGAAGTACTGGATTTTGAGAGCCGGGGTGGAACGCTTGTAGCCTACGCAGCGGAACCCTTAATCATTGAAAACCACGCTCTGGGGTATCGCATTCAATACTTTCTGAAGGACTTCGAAGCAGAACCCTTCCGCACACGCTACGACGGAGAACCGTTGTTTGAAGAATTGGAAGCAGGAAGCCCTGACGAATTGAAAGTGTGGGAGGAAAATCGTCGAAAGGCCTTCATGGGTTCTTTTCGACACTTTCTCCTTGCCCTGTTGTCTGGGAGAACCGAAGGACAGGGATTCAAAACGTATAGTCGACCTGCGATGAATCGCTCAGTGACAGGAGATACCTTCTCGCGAAACTCAAAGGTGTCTTCACAACGGTTTCCAATCGATCCTCAGACGATGCTGCGCCCGGGTGAAACTCCAAACGAGCACATATTGACCTTTGATGGGTACATCGAAATCAGGTATATCGGTGAAACAGAAGATCCCTCCTACTACGAATGGCAACGTCGAAACGGAATTCCCGGCAGCGAAAAGTTTCAGACGTCATGGATCACTATGGAGCGAGGCCCGACCGTAGTGGACTACAAAGGTGATATCCTCAACCCTTACGGAGTTACGTTTTCTGGCTATCTGGCATTCGAACGCGTCGCAGACGAAGTCCCGAAAGAGTACCGTCCGAATTAAGTCTGAAAGGCGCCTTCGATGTGATGGATGTCGACCTGGCCACCGACCTTGCCGCCGATTCTCGTAATCGCCAAAACGTCAAAACGGCAAAGCGCTCCCTCCATTCTGTGCTCGTGCAGGTACGACCTCGCGGCTCGCTTCAGGTTTTTCTGCTTGGATGTATCAACCGCCGTTTCCGGCACACCATACGCATGTGATGTCCTGGTTTTGACTTCTACAAACACCAGTTCCCCTCCGTCTTCATATTTCGAAGCCGGCTGAAAACAGATCAGATCGACTTCGGCCCGTTGGAATCGATAGTTCCGTTCAAGGATGCGGTATCCCTTTTGTTCGAGGTACGCTGCAGCCAGAGCCTCTCCTTCTTGACCGACCTTCTTCCGCACCTTATCCCGCGATGAGTTCGTATTCAATTCAATCGGAATATTTTAATGGTATAGAGTCGTATGTGTTGAATTCCGAACACTTTTGCTCCAGACCAGGCCATTTTACACTAATTCGTCACGAGGACACGTGGTGGACGAGCTAGGAATAATTGGTAGATTACGTACCGCTCAAATTTCTCGTTTCTCTCGGGGTACGCGCAGCCCAATTACTTCAACCTTTTCTCGCCGCGGGCAAGCCAGACGGCAACTCACGACAGGCATCCGATCAGAATGGCGACCGACACCCGTCGAATTCTAACCCTCACTTCCGATTTCGGCAATCGAGATGGATACGTTGCAGCGATGAAGGGGGCCATCTTGTCGATTGCCCCCGACGTTCGAATTGTAGACATATCTCACGAAATTACCCCCCACGATGTCATGGAAGCGGCCCATGTCCTTTCCATTGCCGCCCCTTATTATCCGCCGGGTACGGTCCATCTCGTGGTTGTTGATCCTGAGGTCGGAACCGATCGAAGGTGTGTGGCCTTGGAGCAAGGCGGGCATTACTACGTCGGGCCTGACAACGGCTTGTTCTCGCTTCTGCTGAAAAGCTCGGTTCCAGACCGCATTATTGAACTCGATCGACCCCAATTCTGGAGAATACCTGAACCAAGTATCACCTTTCAGGGCAGAGACATATTTGCGCCGGTTGCTGCGCATCTTGCTGCCGGGCGTTTGCTGGATGAACTGGGTTCGACCGTTCTCGACATTCAATCCATGCGGTGGGCAATACCGATTTCTGACGATCAGGGAATCCAGGGATGGGTGGTCCACGTAGACGGATTTGGTAATTGCATTACGAATATTCCTCGCGTCGAATTTGAGAAGCTACAACGAAATCGACTGTTCAAGTGTTACGTGGGAAACGCGATACTTGACCATAGGCAAAACACATATGCTGACACTGTCCCTGGCGAAATGCTGGTCCTTTTCAACAGTGATGATTATTTGGAAGTCGCAATCAATCGTGGCAACGCATCTTCCATGCTTGACATTAAGAAAGGAACGAGTGTAAACGTAGTCTTCTCGGAAGATAAATAGACGAATGGAGAATAAAGGAAAACATTCAGGACCCCAACTTGCCCATTTGGAGCAGCTATTTTTGGTTGCTCAGTTCATCTCGAAGGACGCTGATCAGGCAGCTCGCCTTGTCGACACGATCTACAAAGGTTCCAAAACAAACACGAGTGCTACGGACGAATCGCTTTCAGAGTTGGTCAGTCGACTCAGCACCATCGGTGATTCGTTGGACAATCGCTTGGAAGCGACTCGGGGTCTCAGAGATCATTCTGAACAGGCTCGGCGGTACGAGTCTGAACAATACCTGGCATCCAGCGTCCGCCTCCAGTTCCTTCTCCTGGCACCACGGGATCGAATCGATTTATGGCGCTGCGTAGAGACTGACCTGCCGCTTCTTCCTGAGCACAATGCACTTGATGCCTTCAAGGAGCGACTGGTCTCCCACCTCGATGTCGATCAACGTGCTGTCTTCGGAAATATTATCACGCGAGAGGCAGTTGCACGTGCGCTTCGAAGTTATTGGAGCTCGGCGTTCGTCCCTGTACCTCCCACACTTCGATCTGTCGTGGAATCTAGAGGTGGTCACACACGACCAACGGATCTCCGCGCGGATCGCTCGGCCACCGCCGAGCTAAAGCGCCCTAAAAAGAATCGAATGAACCGGGTGCTTCTGTACACGTGGGTGATATTGGCCGCCGGTTTTATCGGTTACTTACTTACCCGTCTCGGAACACCGACTCCACCTTCAACCGACATTATTGAACTTTCCTTGTCAGCTGCTAGCGACGTCGATATCACGTTTCGAACGGGTAATGCAGAACAAGCTGAGATGTTTATTGCCGATCGCCTGGGTTGGCGTTTATCTACCCCTGAGATCACACAGGCTTCGCTCCTTGGAATCGGTCTAACAGAAATTCTTGATTCCATTGAACTGCCTGTGCTGATCTTCAGTGATAATAACGACGACACAGAGATTCCGGTATTTGCGTTCTCTTACGGTTTCCTTGAAAACCACCGAGATCAGTTCGGGCTTGCGAGAGGTACCCTCAGACAGATCCAGGAATCAGCCGGATTTGACGTTCACGAATTGGATGGGCGAACGGCAGTCATTTGGCGCGACAGAGACGATATCTTCGTCGCGTTTGTTGAGGGAAGTGGTACTGAATTTCAGGCCCGAATCATCATCCGATCCTGACATCATGACCCGTCGCACCGACATCACGCCTTTTTAGCCGGCATTACGCCGTGTAGCGCTGAGCACCTGGTCAGGCTTTTCTTTTTCGAGTGTTGGAGGGAAGCGTTATTCGAAAAGTGGTTCCTCCGTCAGGGCGCGAGTGCAGAAGCACCAGGGATCCTCCGTGATAGTCCTCTACTATTCTGCGAGCCAGGCTCAGGCCCAATCCCCAGCCCCTCTTCTTGGTACTGTATCCTGGTCTAAATACGTTTTTCCACTGCCGGCGGTCAATGCCCTTTCCGCTATCAGTTACGTCTACCACTACATTTCCATCCAATATCTTTGCGGAAATATCGATCGTCCCATGCTCAGAAAGCGTGGCATCAATGGCGTTTTTCAGAAGGTTCTCGATAACCCATTCAAACAATTCTGCGTTCAGCGGCGCCTCGATCTCATCAGGGATATCGATCAGCAGCACAAGGTGTTTGCCACTCTGAGGCAATCGCCGACGCATATATTCAGAGACATTCTCAATGACTGGCTTGAGGGATTGCTGGTCGAGTTTTGGGAGTGATCCTATACCTGAAAATCGGCTGGTGACGCGGGTCAGTCTCTGTATGTCGTTTTCAATTTCATCAAATGCTTGCTGTTGACGCGCGTCAACCCCCTCTTTCAATCTCAGCACCTCCAGCCACCCCATAAGACTGGAGATGGGCGTGCCGAGTTGATGAGCAGCCTCCTTGGCCATCCCCACCCACAGGCTCTTCTGCTCACTCGAGCGGACATAAGAGAAACCAAAGTATCCGACGAGAACGAATAAACCGACAAATCCAAGCTGAACGTATGGGAACCACCGGACCGCTGTCACCAGAGACGATTCGCCGTAATGCATTTTCTGATTGAGCGTATCGCTTGGAAATGCGACAACAATAGGAATTGGACGGTGAACCACATCCATATCGTTTTGAATCTTTAAGAGGCGCGCCCGGATTCGTTCGTATTCGTCTGGATCAACAGCTCGAATAGAATCCAGTTCGGAAAGAGATTCTGGTAGGTTCGGAATATTTCTCCAGATCGTGGCCGTACCCATCATTAAATCTTCCAGAATTGCCGGGATGTCAAACGTATTGGGCTCTAGAAACGCACTTAGAATAAATGTCAGGTCGCTCGCGGGCGGCATGCTTTGTGCCCAAACAAATGCCTGTCGATACCGATCACGTTTCCTGTCGTCGATGGCGCTCGCCAGTGGCGACCCGGATCCCCGGGAAATCTGATTTTCCAGGTCCCGGAATTCATCCTGAAATGGATTGATGGATCCTTCCTGGGCAACTTTTGGTACCTGTTCCAGAGCTCGTCCCCACAGTTGTATGAGTGACGTTTCGCGATTCCGAAGACGATTTGCAAGATCTTTGGTGTACCACAGCGACGAAACGGCAATCGCTACGGCGAAAAGAATCAACCCGAGCTTGAGGTTGACAGATACACGGTAGGCTTTCATAAGTGATCCACGATCGAGTGACGCAAGCATTCCTGAACGGAAATGTACGTCAACTCAAGGAACTGGCCCCTTGACTGGAGCTTTTATGGATCACGCGGCCGCGTGCCGGAAGCGTTCGACGGTCTGGCTTCTATTTGGTCCGGTCGAAACGATTACGGCCGGGACTCTCAAAAACTCTTCGATAAATTCGATATAGGACCGTGCCTCATGAGGAAGCGCGTCTATTGACGTGACGCCGGTTACATCCGATTTCCAACCTGGAAACGTCCTGTATTCAGGCTCCACTTTCTCTAGAGTCTGAATATCACTTGGGAATCGATCCGTATTCTTGCCATCGTATTGATAGGAAACGCAAACTTCTATTTCGTCCAGGCCGGACAATACGTCGAGCTTCGTGATTGCAAGTCCGGTGAATCCATTGATCATTGCCGTATATCGTAGCGCGACCAGATCCAACCATCCGCACCGGCGTGGACGCCCGGTGGTAGAGCCAAATTCTGCTCCAACTCGCCGGAGTTCGCTGCCTGTCTCATCCTCGAGCTCCGTGATGAACGGTCCATTACCGACCCTCGTGGAATACGCCTTCACGATCCCGATGCTCTCCTGAACAGCAGTTGGTGGAATACCGAGACCGGTACAACACCCTCCAGCCGTCGGGTGACTGGACGTGACGAACGGATACGTTCCGAAATCCACGTCCAGTAATGAACCCTGAGCCCCTTCCGCCAAAATGCGCTTCCCCTCTCTGAGAGCCGAATTGAGATACTCCGCCGTATCGGTAACGAACGGATCAATCAACCGATCAAATTCGACATATTCCTCAATGATCGACTCGACATCGAGTTTTTCTTCCCCATAGATTGACTCCAAAATGGCGTTTTTCTCTTCGATGGAGGCCGTCAATTTCTTTCGGAGTACGTCTCGGTCGAGCAGATCGACCACCCGAATGCCCGTTCGCGCAAACTTATCGACATATGCGGGGCCAATTCCCCTACCAGTCGTGCCGATGGCCCCGGCATCTCTCGCACGTTCGCGCGCGCCTTCGATGGCTTTGTGGTAGGGCATGATGAGATGAGCATTGTGCGAGACAAACAGACGGCCTTCTACTGCATAACCCAGATCCTCTATCATCTGTATTTCATCCATCATCGATACTGGATCGATCACAACACCATTCCCGATTACACAGGTTACTCCATCGTGAAATACGCCACTGGGTACAAGATGAAGAACGAATTCGTCCTCCCCCCAGCAAATCGTGTGGCCTGCATTGGCACCGCCTTGATATCGAGCAACGATGTCGATGTCACGACTCAGCAAATCGACAATCTTTCCCTTTCCCTCGTCGCCCCACTGGCTTCCTATAACTACAGTAACCGGCATACTTATACTGTTTTTCTCTTTTCCCTATAGGTCAGAGAGTTAAGCGGTATATGGTTTCCAAAACAAAAGCGGCGAGCCGCGCTCGCCGCCCTTCCCCGATCCAATGTTGTTAATTAGTCATTCTCGAACATTCTCTACGAATGCTGGACCTGCCGAAAGAATCTGTCTGACTACTCGTAGCTCTCAACAGCTTCATCTACGGAATCGAAATGTTTAAAAACAGTAATCAACTTCGTAATAACCAGTAAAGACTGTATCCGATCAGCGACGTTTGCCAATCGCAAATCGCCACCCGCGTTACGCATTGTTGTCATTCCGCTAATCAGCATCCCGAGTCCACTCGAGTTCATGAACTTTACTTTTGAAAGATCAACAACCACGTTGGCCTTGTTATTTTCCTTCAACTCATGCAGGGTGTCATGCAGTTTGGATCCGTCAGGACCACCCATGATGTTGCCTTTAAGTGTGATGACAACAGAGTTATAGCGCTCGTCAACATTGTAGTTCATTAGCTCTCTTGACTAGTGTACGGGGATCGAAATATTCCAGGAGGATTATTGTCTCAACAAAATAGATTACCTACGCGTCGCGCCTTTTTTCTTCAATTCAATCACTACCGGCGATGCTACGAAAATCGACGAGTACGTCCCAATTAGAATTCCGATAATTATCGCAAATGAGAAGCCGCGGAGCACTTCGCCACCGAATATAAATAGGACTCCTACGACGAGCAAGGTTGTCCCGGAAGTGATGATCGTACGGCTCAATGTGTTATTGATGGAGCGATTGACCACGTCATCATATGACTCCGCCTTGAACAATCCAGTATACTCTCGAATTCGGTCGAAGACTACGACCGTATCATTCAACGAGTATCCGACGATCGTCAGGAATGCCGCGACAATCGTTTGATCGATCTGCGTGGAGAATGGGACGATCCCTTTCAGGAGCGAGAAGACGCCCAGGGTGATGATGACATCGTGAAACAGGGCAGTTACAGCACCCACGCCAAATCTCCATTCAAATCGGATTAGAATGTAAACGAAGATCACCAGCAACGACCCAAAAATTGAAAATATGGCACTCTCTGCCAGGTCTTGAGCGAATCGGGGTCCAACATTATCGGTCTTCTGTACACTCAGGGTCGTATTGGGAAAAGCATCCCCGATCCCAGACAAAATGAGGCTTTGTGTTGCGTCGATATCCTCCATGGGAAGAGTTCGGACTAGCAAAGCGTTATCGCCGAACGTTTTGACCTCCGGGTCCGAGCTCAGTACACCTGTTAGAGTAGACCGTACTGCAACCGCATCCAGAGGCTCGCTTGTCTCGATGACGAACTCCATCCCTCCTTTGAAGTCGATTCCCAATTCAAGTCCATTGATTACGAATGAGCCAATGCTTGCGAGGACGAGGACACCGGAAAAGATGTACCCTTTGCTCCTGTTTCCAATGAATTCGAAATTTGCATTTTCAAAAATTCGCATGTCACTATCTCGTTTGTGCACCGCGAGGTGCGAAAATCAAATCAGTTAGTGTGGAATCGGCTCAGCCGTAACTAACGTCAAGTCGTCGATCGATCACTACGTAATCAAACAAAACTCGTGTAAAAACAATCGCCGTGAACATAGACGACAGAATTCCCGCCATGAGCGTGACGGCAAAACCCTGAATTGGGCCGACTCCAAATGAATACAGGATCACACCCACGAAAAACGTGGTAATATTGGCATCAAAAATCGCGCTGAGTGCCTTGGAATAACCCCCGTCGATGGCTGCCTTGAGCGTCTTTCCTGTGGATTGTTCTTCCCGTATTCGCTCGAAGATCAGCACGTTGGCGTCCACGGCCATACCGATGGTTAGCACGATACCCGCGATACCGGGAAGCGTCAACGTCGCTTGAAATGCGGACAGAATCCCGAGTATAAAAATCAGGTTCAATATCAGAGCCATGTCTGCGACGGATCCGCCGGCACGATAGTAGAATATCATGAACAGCGCCACCAGGCCCAACCCGTACAAAATGGATTTCAGGCCGGATCGAATCGACGCAGCACCCAGGCTCGGTCCAACGGTACGTTCTTCGACAATCTCAACTGGAGCCGGGAGAGCACCAGACTTGAGTACTGTAACGATGTCGGAGGCTTCGTCCCTGGAATCAAGTCCCGAGATATTGGACCGGCCGCCCGTGATTCTACCTAAAACGTTGGGATAGGAATAAACGAAGCCGTCCAGTACGATGGCAATGTTTTTTCCAACGTTTGCACCTGTAAGGCGAGCCCACGTGCGCGTTCCTTCGGAGTTCATGACCATGGTTACTTCCGGCTGATTCGTCGCCTGATCAAAATCGACACGGGCATCCGTAATCACTTCTCCACCCAGCTCAATTTCCGTACGAACGCCCAGAAGATCGTAGACTTCGACTCCTTCATCTGTTGTGCCCATGGGAGACGACGTATACATGAGCGTTACGTTTTGCGGCAACAGATCAATGACTCTCGGATCGCTCAAGAGCAAATTTACGGCTGCCGTATCCTGCTCAGTAACCCTACCGAAGGTAACCGACTGACCTATCGGCTGCATGATGTCGACCAGTGCATTCCCCGAGGCTCCCGTCCCCTGGTCCAGCAGGTCGGCAACGTCGAAGGTCGAATCCGCACCCACCAGTGTTTCCGTAGAATCCGGTTCCACCTCGAAGTACTCGATCACCCGCTGCAACGACTGGGTCAGTTCAGCCGGGTCGGCCATCAGGCGGAACTCAAGCCGGGCCGTCCCCTTGAGTAAACCGCGAATTCTTTCGGGATCGTCGATGCCTGGCAGTTCAACGACCACTCGACGACTTCCCTGCTTCTGAATGGACGGTTCGGTTACTCCGTATCGGTCGACTCGGTCACGGATAATTTCGATCGCGCGCTCCACCGACTCGTTCGCTTCTTTCGTGAGAAATTCGGCGACATCCGAGTTACTGGAGCGACGTGTAATTTCGGCCGTCTCATTTCGGAAATACCTCGAAAGCCGAGCATTCGAGTCCCGGCGGGAAAATTCGCGAACAAACGAATCAATAATCGAGACGTCACTCGACATGGCTTCTCTGGTTGCGACCGCTAAGACATCATCAAAAAGTTGATCTACATCGGTCGCAAGTTCTCGGATGAGCGCATCGACTCTGACCTCAAGCGTGACGTGCATCCCGCCCTGTAGGTCCAGCCCCAGTTTCAGCGCCTTTTCTTGATGAGCCCGCAGCTTGTTGAAATTGTCTCTTTCGTACTGTGCTCGGCTTGCCTCGTCCATCGCATTCATTTTGCGATTGGCAAAATAATTCTGTGCGGACGGAAAGAGATAATATCCTGACATCACCACGAAAAAGGCGATCAGGAAGACCTTCATGCCGTTACCTTGCATTTCAAAAGTTGGGTTATGGTGTGATCAATAGTGTTTTGCAGCTTTCAAAATCCCTGGCTCAGGTGTTCTGGCGTAGGTTCGTAAGCACCTAAACGAGAGCTGCAACGGAAAGAATTCCCGGTCGGAACGAGTTGTGTTCAGGACCGCACGGATTCACGTCTAAGGGCCAAGCGGTTGGGCCGACGACCGTAGAAAGCGAAATCCGATACGGAGACGTGGTAATTCAAAAACCCGGGCGAACGCATCGTCACTGAGGATTCGCTGTGAGTCGGAATACCCGTGTGTCTTGCCGAAGCGAAAATTCTGAGAAGCGGCAGTCTGCACAAGAACGTCTCCTTTTAGAAATCCTGGCAGAACAGCCTCTCCCACGAATCGCACAAATTGCAGGCGTAGTTCCGTGCGCAGACGCTCAGCGGTGTTGTCAAGACCCTTTTCGATCTCCACCGGTTCAACTTCCCCCTTCACGGACTCCAATTCATTCAGAAAGGAAGTCAGAAACTCCTCAAACGTTCGTGCACCACGCTCCGATGCGATTTCCAGGGCCCGCTCTACATCCGGCTGCGAAGATTCTGGCAGGTGGAGACGAAGCCAATCCGCATACTGTGTCCCGATGCCCTCAGCCGTAGCCGCCGGGGACACAACGACCGCTCCAAGACAAACTGTCAACAGAGCAGCGACAAAGCGCACCACCGATGTGTTCCGAAGTGAATTCACCAGGAGGAGAGGACGGGGATCAGACTGAATTTTTGAATTTACGGACTGCGAACGCTCGAACCCACCTGAAGTGCCCTGGACATCCGGTGTTTCGCCCCGCCTTCAGACCTTCTTCAACTGGATTTTACCGTAATCCCCATCAAAGGCAACTGCTGTGCGGTACATTTGGTCTCAATTTTTCCGACAACCCACAGGGTTGTCGCTTTACAAAGCCTCACGCATCTGGTCCATGCACAGTTTATCCGGGAGTGACTGGTCAGCTCGTCGCAAATTCTCGATCATAGCCTTCGTCATCGCAACAGCGTTGCTGGCGTGGGGTGCTTTTGTGACAAGCATTAATGCCGGATTGGCCGTACCCGATTGGCCGTCCTCGTTCGATTCCTACAATCCCTTCAATCCCTGGCCGAACTGGTGGGAAGTTACCCCGATCCTTGCCGAACATGGTCACAGGCTTCTCGGCGCACTCGTAGGCCTGATCATGACGGCCCTGGCGTTTTGGACGTGGCGGTCTGATGAGCGGCAGTGGATGAAGCGAGTTGCCCTCGGAGCCCTTTTACTCGTCATTTTCCAAGGAGTCCTGGGCGGACTTCGCGTAGTATGGGTATCTCTCGACCTGGCCGTCGTACATGCGGCTGTCGCGCAGATCTTCTACTCCCTCCTGGCCACGTTGATACTATTCGTCTCCCCGATGTGGCAAAGAACCGTTGACCGTGGGTATCAGAGTGAGCTTCAAGATCTCCGTTCTGTGACGATTCGAGCTGTTCTCGCAGTCTATGTACAGATTATTCTTGGCGCACTGCTTCGTCATCCCGGGGTTGGTATTGATTCATTGCTTGCCGGTCTTCACTTGGGATTTGCCTTCGTTGCCGCTGCTGCCGTTTTTCATATGTGGGTGATCATTCGCACGAAGTACGAAACCGAAGCAGATCTCAGACGAAGTGCGACGTGGTCACTCCGAATCTTAATCCTTCAGGTCACTTTGGGTTTGATTGCCTATTTTGTTTTGCTGGATGAACGAGGAATCGTCCGTCCAAGTAATGTGCAAGTCGTTATAAATTCTTCACACCTGGTCGTTGGAGCCATGCTGCTGGCTTCTGCGGTTGTAACCATGACTTTGGTTTTTAGACTCACTACAAATCGATCACTGTCATTGAATCCTACGTCGAGCGACTGAGCCCCTCGAAATATGCCCGAACCAAAAACCAACAAATTATTGGGTACAACTGAGAGCCGGGAAGCGATTGCCATTCCGGCCACCTCTCCATCTGTTTCTTCTCCGATTTCTTCTCCACCTCTACGGGTCGTCTGGAAACAGCGTCTCGTTGATTATGTCTCTCTCGCTAAGCCCGAGATTACGTTTCTCGTTACGATTTCGGCTCTTGCAGGGTTCGTCCTTGGATCTGCAAATGGACTGGATGGGTGGACATTAGGTTGGGCGCTCATCGGAATATCCCTGGTTTCGGCAGGAGGAGGAGCCCTGAATCATTATCTGGAGCGCACGCACGACAGAGTGATGCGGCGTACATCCTCCAGACCCCTGCCTTCTGGACGGATTCGTCCGGAGTCTGCGAGAACATTTGGATATGTTTTAATTGCCGTCGGTCTTTCGATCCTCTGCCCACTGACGAATCCGCTGACGGGTGTCCTGGCGGCAATCTCGGTCGCCCTCTACCTGTACGTATACACTCCCTTGAAGCGTATCACCCCATACAACACGATCGTGGGTACCATCCCAGGTGCTCTTCCAGCTCTCGGAGGCTGGACCGCAGCGACGGGAAACCTGGACGTTGGAGGCTGGGCCATTTTCATGATACTGCTTGCATGGCAAATGCCTCATTTTCTGTCGCTCGCCTGGATGTATCGAAAGGATTACGAGCGCGCGGGGTTCAGTATGTGGACGGTAGGTGATGAAACGGGGACACGGACTACGCGTCTTACCCTGGCATTTTCTATTCTGATGATTGCGGCAAGTGTTGTTCCGTGGATGTTGAATCTCTCTGGCACGGTTTACGTCACTGGATCGCTGATCCTCGGGGCTTGGTTCATGATTCCGGTGATCAAATTTTGCCTCTCCAAATCGGTCCACGACGCCCGACTGGTACTGATGGGCTCAGTCAAGTACATTCCGCTTCTTCTCCTTCTCATTTTCGTCGATCGATGGATGGGTCTTTAGACCGGGACCAGCAATGGTTGATCTGAAGACAATGACAGCGACTGAGCTTGAACAGTACCTGGTCGATCAGGGATTCCCAGCCTATCGTGGCCGACAGATTTACAACTGGATGTACGCCCGGGGAATCTTCGACCTTGAGTCCATGTCCGACCTTCCGTCGTCGCTGAGATCCAGCCTCGCAAAAATCGCAACGATCTCATCATTGACAGAGCGGAAAAGTCAGGAGTCTGATGACGGTACGATTAAAATATTGTACCAGATGAGCTCAGGAAAAGCAATCGAAACAGTACTGATCCCAGATTTTGATGCCCAGCGTCAAGCGAAACGAATCACGGTCTGCGTTTCCAGCCAGGTGGGATGCGCGATGGATTGCTCATTTTGTGCCACGGGCAAGATGGGGTTTCAACAGAATCTATCGTCCGGGGAAATCTACGACCAGGTCTTTCTCGCCAACCAGCTCGCCCTCGAACGGTACGCGCGATCGCTCACAAATATTGTCTTCATGGGAATGGGCGAACCGCTATTAAATTTTCAGGCGGTCTGTGACAGCGTAGAGAAAATCGCAAGCAAAAACGGGTTAGGGATGGCGCCACGTCGAATCACTATTTCCACAGTCGGACTTGCCGGGAAAATTAAGGAGTTGGCCGATCAAGAATTCAAAACCAACCTGGCAGTTTCACTTCATGCACCAACCGACAAAAAACGCAGTTCGATTATGCCGATTAATCGAAAAGAAAAAACGGATTTGAAAGCCCTTCGCGAGTCCATCGAATACTACTCTGAAAACACGAAGAGACCGGTTACCTACGAGTATTGTCTGTTTAAGAACTTTAATGATACAATCGAAGACGCTATCCACCTTTCCAACATTGTCCAATGGGCACCGAGTAAGGTGAATCTCATTATGTACAATCCTGTCGAGGGCGTTCGGTTTGAGCGGTCGAACGAAGAGACCGTACACAAATTTGTGCGCGAGCTTGTCAAACGGCGTGTCCGCGTTACGGTGCGGAAGAGCAGAGGAAAAGATATCGACGCCGCGTGCGGTCAGCTCTCCCTCCGCTAGCGCGGCTCATTGCTAAAGCTTTACTCATCAGTCGAGGAGAGCATCACCGATTCCTGCTCCTCACGTCTCGCCTTCAGGCGGAAGGCCAACAGCGTCAGAACGACCATCATAGCCGCGATTCCAAAAAATGCAGTGCTATAGCCTGCCACTGTCCCGGCCATTGATGCGACGACACTTCCAACCAAGGCCGCACCGAAGAGTTGGCCGACTGAAATAAACAGGGTAATCAACCCTTGAGAAGAGGTCCGCTCTTCTTCCTGGGTTTCGTGCATCAGGATATAGTTGAGAGCGGACCCCATAATGCCTGCAAGGCCCAGCCCGATTGCCACGGTACTTATATAGAACGCTGAACGCGACGCCGGCCAGGCGGCGATGCCCAACATCCCGATAACCATAGCTGCTGAACTTGCCACGACGATAGCCCGGGACCCGAACCGATCCAGAAGCCGCCCCGCCAGTGGAGACCCGATGGCTATGGCGAAGGACAGTGGTATGAGCATAAACGCTGCCGTTGACCATGAAACTCCCATAGCAAGACTTGCTAACGTCGGAAATGAAATAAAGGCGGCCTCCACGACTCCTGCGCCGATGGCTACCAGGCTTGCGACCAAGATTTGACTGTTCTGAAACATGGAAAGTCGCAACACAGGATCCTTGGCTCTTCTTTCCTGTCTGGCGAATGCGGGGAAAAGAATGATGGCCAGAAGAAACGCAGGCCATGCCCTCACGGAAAAAAAGGAATTCCAGAGGTCACCGGGATCGAGTTGATTCATTCCGAAGGTAATCGAAAGAAGAGCTCCCGATAAAAACAGAATGCCCCGAACGTCCACGGGATTGGTTCTTTCACGGGCTGAATGTGGGATAAACTTTAGTGCGAACAACCAGATGAGACCAACCAGGGGCAGGTAGCCGAAATAGATCCACCGCCACCCGTATTGAAGCAGGATTCCTGCTAGAACGGGACCCACGATGAAAGCCAGGCCGAATACGGCTCCCAAAACTCCCAACGCTCTTCCCCGATACTCAGGTCTATATGCATCCCCGACGACCGCAGCAGCAATGGGAAATATGCCGGAAACGGAGAGGCCCTGTACGGAGCGACCTACCAGTAACATGCCAAAAGAGGACGACAGTGCTACAATCAAGCTTCCGGCTCCGAACAAAAGAATGACTGTCATGAATACCCGGCCACGACCAAATAAATCAGCCAGTTTTGACATTACGGGAACGCCTACGAGATTGGCAAGCACGAAGGCATTCAGGATCCAGGAACCTGCCCGTTCATCGATCCCGAATGTACTTTGAATGGCAGGCTTGGCCGGACCCAGCATGGCTATGTCCATGGCCACCACAAGGACACCAAAGAAGAGAACGGCCAGAAGCCGTCCATGCCCGGATGTAGATTCGGAGTTCAAGGAGACGTGATATTGCGAAATTGCGGAGACGAACCACGAAGAATCGAAACTCGCCTTCTACTGACGTTCGAGCAACAGGTTTAGCGAAACTACCTCTTTTTTCATGCAGTACATTTCGTTGCCATAGGGTCTGAAATTTGCCATCATTTCGTCTCGATAAATCACTGAACACGCGTTGACGCATCGTACCCAAAAAATCACTCTTTTCCTCCTTCTTTCTATCGCCCTGAGTGCATGCTCAGGAACAGATTTTGAACAGAAAAGAAGCGACATGTGGGTTGCAGACCGTTTGGGTAAAATGTCCCTCCGTGAGCAAGTTGCTCAAATGATTTTTGTTCGTCTTCCGGACTACAGTGGCGGTTTCGAGCCAGAAGCGTTCAGCGGTTTCCGGTCAAACATTATCGATTTTGGGGCCGGGGGCGTATTGGTTCGTCGAAACGACCCGCTCCACCAGGCTGCGTTGCTGTCTGATCTTCAGGATCTATCCGCCGTTCCCCTTCTCGTTGCCCAGGATATGCAGCGCGGAGCAGGCACGCAGGTTTCCTTCGCGACCGAGTTTCCCGGCCCGCTGGCTCTAGCGGCAAGCGGCATTGACAGTCTTGCCGAAAAGGCAGGCAAGATCACCGCACGTGAAGCCGATGTACTTGGTGTCCATCTTGTCCTGGGTCCGGCGGTCCAGGCTGATTCAAGATCGCCGGATGCAATCGGAGGCGACCAGGTCAACAAAGGTGATGCTCGTATAGCGATTCGAATTGCCGATCGATTCGTTCGAGGGATACGGAATCAAGGGGTTATGGCCGCTACAAGAGAGGTAGAATTCCCCTGGGTCAGTTCATCGGATTCATTGGCCGCAAAAACATCTTCCGGCCGGTATGATTTCGACGGACTGATTCTGTCAGACGCCATCGCGTCCTTCGACGGCGGAGCCGTTCCGCTGGACTCCTTGATTCTGGAAAACATTCGGCAGGGTGTAGACGCATTCCTCGGGCCACCCGATCCAGCGTTGGTCCGGGATACAGTGCTCAGATTGATTTCAAGCGGATTAATCGAGGAAAGCCATGTTTCAGCCATTGTGGAGCGCATTCTCGTAGCTAAAACGAGGGCTGGACTCATCAAACGCCCAAATATATCAGTGAACTCCGTTCGGTCCGTATTGACCGACCCTGAGCATCGGTACTTGGCCCGATACATCGCGCGAAAATCAATCGTTGCACTCCGGGATGGTGGGTACGTTTCGGAGTTGACGGGTGGTGACAAGATCATGCTCGTTGTTCTCACAGACGAGTACACCGATTCATCAGGAGCGTTTCAATCTTTTATTAATGAATACCATGACACAATTTACGTAAAGCAATCTATCACAACGTCTAACTGGCAAACGAAGCAATCCGAAATGATGAAGGACGTGGCTCGGATCGACCGGATACTCTTTGCCGATCTGACGTCGGAAACGCGTTCGGTACCCGATGTGACGAGCGCAATTATGGGTGTATTGCTTGAAGCTGAAGCGCCCGTTCTCTACGCTGGTATGGGGTCTGCAGAAAATGCCGCACATCTACCTGACGGCGTGAATACGATACTACTATCGTTTGGATCATCCACTCCTTCGATTCGGGCCATGGTCGATGCCATTTTTGGAAGAGCCGATGTTTGCGCTGAGTTACCCGTAGCGCTCTCAGTCCGTTACCCCGCTGGTTCGGGCTATTGTATCCGTCAACGGTTTCCGAGAATAGGAACTGCCGGGGAGGTTGGACTGGATGCGGGCCGACTTCGAGAGCTCGAGCGACTTCTCAATAGCGCCATTGCAGATAGCGCATTTCCGGGCGCGGCGATAGCCGTAGGAAGAAAAGGTGTACTGGCTCTTCTAGACGGTTTTGGCCGGTTTACGTACGAGTCCGGGCCATCTGTGTCGCCCAAGACGATCTACGACCTCGCCAGTCTTACCAAGGTCATTGCCACGACTACGGCAATCATGCAGTTGTATGAATCGCAGGCGATAGATCTCAACGATCCAGTCGCCAAGTATCTGCCCGAATTTTCTCAGAACAACAAGTCAGGCGTGACCATCCGAGATCTGCTTACCCATACGGGTGGACTCATTCCGTTCCGACCCTTTTATGAATCGGAAGAATCTTCCCGATCGGATGTAATCGCTCAAATTCTATCCGACTCACTTTACTATGAGCCCGGGTCCCAGTCAAGATATTCTGATTTTGGACCCATTGTACTTGCCCTGATCGTTGAACAGCTGTCCGGAATGTCGTTCGATGAATATGCTCAAAAGCGCATCTTTGCACCGCTGGAAATGCGCGATACGGGATATCGAGAAGCTTCGCCCGTGCCCGACGAGACGGTGGCCCCAACGGAGATTGATGATTATTTCCGCTACAGACTTGTCCAAGGGTCTGTGCACGATGAAACTGCCTATATCCTGGGCGGGACTGCGGGACATGCGGGCTTGTTTTCAACCGTTGAGGACCTTTCAAAATTTGCGTTCATGATACTCAGCGACGGTCGGATTGGAGATCGCACGTTCCTGAAACCAGAGACCCTCAGGCTTTTCACGTCGGCGGTCGACACAGATTATACACACACTCGTGCCCTGGGATGGGATACCAAGAGCCAGGCCGGATATTCTTCCGCGGGACGATATTTCGGAAGACTTGCCTTTGGACACACAGGCTTTACGGGAACATCGATCTGGTTTGATCGCGATCAGTCACTCTATCTCATCCTCCTTACGAATCGAGTGTACCCCTCGAGAGACAATTTAGGGCACCGCAGCGTGCGACCTGCCGTTGCGGACGTTGTCTTCAGGGCCATCCGATCCAGCCCGGATAAAGCCTATTTCGGAAAAGGTCAATAGTACGCTCGGAACCCTTTTGCCCGATTTGTTTTCAAGAGCCCTCCACAGAAGTTGTCAGCGGTAAAAGAGGCCGTTCGGGGATGCCCACGTACAAATACAGACGTGAAGACGGAACCACCTTCGAGATCGAGCAGCGAATTACCGCGCCTGCATTGAAGACTTGCCCGACCACCCATCAGCCCGTAACCCGGCTGATCAGTCGCGGAGCCGGTCTGGTTTTCAAGGGAAGCGGATTCTATCTCACGGATTATGCCAGGGCCGGTTCAAATAACCCTGAAAAGGAGACAGCTGAAAAAGCGTCTGGCGAGTCCAAGAAAAAGGGCGACGCCTCAAAAAGTACGGAAAGCTCGAGCAAAGCATCTGGGAGTTCATCAGAGTCAGAGACTTCCGGATCCAAGAGCAACGATTAGAGTCGATCAGGACTTTATACCTCGGCGCCACCGGTCGACTTCTCCCCTCCAAAACCGTTCGAATTCAAAAGAGCGATCGAGTCGGAATTCTTCGATAACATCTGGAGCTTTTTCGCGCCATACCCGATGGAAAACGAACGAGCGTTCACCTCGATCCCCGCTGTAGGAGTAGTACCAGATCTCAGACTCCAGATTCCGCTCAATAAAGAGAGGTTCTCCGAGAATTACATAGACCATTCCTCTATCGGTCTTCCATCCCTCCTTGAAATCAGAATAGCGCAGGTTTGCCTCCTCCACCCTGCTGAAGTAGCGACGCACCATATTGGACGCCACCGCCCGGTCTGTCATACGCCGACCCCAAAAGGAATCGAACTGGCGTCGGGCAGCCGGTGTCCCGGCAGAATCCTGCAGCGCTTCCCACTCCGGCGCATCCGCCAGATAGACCAATGGTGGAATCAACTCGCGAACGAGTTCCAGTCTGGGAAATGACGCACGTCGAATCAGAAAATATCGTGCAAGCCGGATGGCAGGTTCGTCCCCTTCGATCTGGAGATCATCGATTTCAACCTCAGCCCGGTACGTACCCACATTCGCCCGCGGAAACTCAAATTCAATACGTCTGAGCGCACCTCGGCGAACAGTCCGCTGCTCAGAATACAGTGTGTCAATGACGGTCAACTCAGACGAGTTGATTCCCGAAAATCTCGATCCGGGTCCTTGCCAAAACGGAGATTGCGCGGCCGTTCTATCGGTCTGCAATCGGACGACAAAGAACTGAAGCCGTGCAGGCGTTGCAACATTGCCAGTCAGATAAAAGACGGCCTTTCCAGCATTGAGGGAATCTGGATACGAAAGCTCAATAATCGGCTTGCCCGACTTGGTTTCTAGAAGCAATTCAGTGGCGATCAAGGGTTGATTTCTCCTTGGGAGATCAAATACCAGTTCCTTTTCCTCCGCCTTTCCTGACATTAGATCTTCCAATTGGATCTGGATCGTATACCTGCCAGGGGGAACTTCCATAAACACGGAATGGCCGATTCGCCGAAAAAGCGAAGCCCCGAATTCACCTGAGCGAGTAACATCCTGTCTCTTTGTTTGCTCCTCCAGCACTCGATCGCCGTCAGCAGATAAAAGCCGGATCAACCACTCGAGGCGCGCGATCAACTGGTTGTCGGATCGACGAAAAATGAGAGACAACTCCGGGGCGCTCATGTCCACGCGTATACCGCGTCGTGAACCGGTGACTGCCGGCTGTACCCTGGCGTCAAATGATGGGGTTCCAGGTTCATAGGTTCTGGCGAGACCTGCATAGGGTCGTGACGGAGCCAATGGAGCTGAACAACCAGCCACTCCTCCCAGGAAAAATACGAGGACCCACAACCTGAACTTGGACGAGGACATGGCTGTCAGGCCGTTTCTTGGGCAGCTCGAACGATCTTTGCAAACTCTTCAGCCCTAAGGCTGGCTCCACCGACAAGTCCGCCGTCAACATCCTTTTTCTCAAGTAGTGAAGCTGCATTATCGGGTCTCATGCTTCCACCGTACAGGATGTCTACAGCGGCTCCAGAATCATCGCCGAATTGACTCACCAACAACGAGCGAATGACGGCGTGCATATCCTGGGCTTCTTCAGGTGATGCTGTTTTCCCAGTCCCTATCGCCCAGATTGGCTCATAGGCAATGACAAGGTGATCCGCGGAGACCAGAGTCACCCCTTCCAGTGCAGAAGACACTTGGTCGGACACCACTTCGACAGCTCGTCCGGCTTCTCGCTCATCGAGCGTTTCGCCAACACACACGATCGGTACGAGTGAATGAGAATGGGACTGGACAATTTTACGTTTCACGCCGGCGTCGGACTCCCCAAAGTACTGACGCCGCTCAGAATGACCCAGAATAACATAATAGCACCCGACGGCTCTGAGCATGGAAGCCGAAACTTCCCCGGTGAATGCACCCGCATCTTCCTCGTGCATGTTCTGAGCACCCAATCGAATGGGTGTGCCATGCAAAACATCAAATGTCGCATCCAGATTAACGAATGGAGGACAAACCGCGACGTGGACCTGCATCGGATCTCCAACAGCCGAGACAACCGCGCTGGCGAGTTGCCTGGCCGACGTGTGATCTGAGTTCATTTTCCAATTTCCAGCGATAAGCATAAGAGAAGTGGCTGCGTGAGCGTGTCTGTTTATGGAAAATGGATCCGAAGGATTCAGTTTGGCTGGGAAGCCATCTGGTTCAAACGGGCAATAATGGCGATCAAGTCCTCCTTCAGGTCCAGCATCCCAGAACGCGTGTATTTTGAAACGATCAATCCGTCTGGATCGATCAAGAACCTCGTAGGAATGACGTGGACATTGTACAATCGAGCGATGTCCGACTCCTTCCCCCCGTCTGCAAACGCGAACATGCCTGGTGGAGTCGCCTCCTCGAAAAGGGCTTCGTTAACCACCGAGTCGGGATCTATCGAGATCGAAAGGATCTGGAATACATTTTCATTCAGTAGCTGAAAGACCGTATTCCGTTCACCGATTTCTTTGATGAAGATGTCATCGGTGGGCTCAAAAAACTCGAGGATCAGAAACTTACCAAGCAGGCGCTCCGACGAAAGTTTGATCCCATTTCTTAGAACAACCTGAAACGCCGGTGCCACCATCCCCGGTAACAGGTTTTCAATTTCATACGTCGCCCGTGCGGCCCATGTCGCCCACTCAGAATCCGGATATAAACGACGAAGCTCCAGAGCTTCCTGCAAGGCAAGATCGTTCTGAAAGCTATCGAGCAGCGCGACGACGAGTTCCATCTGTAATTCTGCTTTTTGACTCTCGTCGGGGACTCTCTGCCAGTAGGAACGCAACAGGCTCAGAGACGAATCCTGACCTATCTGGCGGGCCACCGAACGCCTTGCGGCCCTCACTGCACCGACAATTCCACTATTATCGATCCCAAGCTCCGGAAGCCGGGCGATGACGAGGGAGTCCTGCCAACCTTCCAGCATGACCACCGACTCGGCCGACGCAAGTTTTGTAGCCATACTGGACGGGTAACTCGAGCGAAGACTCCAAAGTATTGTGCTCGTACTGGCAATTGTATTGAACATATTTTCGCTGCTCGCAGTCTGGGACTGCACCAAATCCAACATTCTTTGATTGTGCAGCGCCTTGGCATTCCGATATGCCGTCCAGGCCGCATTCTCCGGCGATACAATCCGTAGACGTCTCCCGCCGAGTGGGAATGATCCACTTACGGTCGTCGTATCGCCTTCCACGACCACGAATTCTGCTATAGCCAGCCTTGTACCAGCACGACTGACAATAAAAGGGAAAACGCCCTCCTCGAGGGCAGAAATATCCATTCGGAAGTCCCCTTTCACATTGGTTTCTGTCACCCCAAGTGTATCGACATCCCCTTCCGTCTGGGTGACGAGAACAATCTCAAAACCGCTAAAATCCTTGGTGGAGTCCTGCTGATTCGTAATGGAGAAATTCCCTTCCGCAAACGCGTGTATTCTTGACGGAGCCTTTTCACTACACGCCGAAAGCAGGGTCGCGGATAGTACCATCGCGGTCCACACCCAGGCGACATTGGATCTTCCACGCCTTTTTTTCATCTGGAACTGGCCATTATTGATTTCTGACTATTCGATTGAACCCAGCTTCTCCTCCAAAAGTGCCCGTACCATTTTAGGATCGGGTGATCCAGGATACGTCGACATCACCTGTCCGATAAAGAATCCAATCAGACCGACCTTTCCAGCCTGATATGAGTCTACGTTTTCGGGATGATTCGTCAACACTTCATTGACGACTCGGGAAATCTCGTCAACGTCCTGGACCTGAAACAGATTGCGATTCTCGGCAATAGTTTCGGGCGGATCTTGTGAAACGAGCATCTCTTCGAATATTTCGACGGCAGCGGTTGAGCTGATTCGATCCTCGAGACGCATTGCTATCAGCTCCGAGAACCGGATTGAATCGATAGCGATATCCACCTGTCCCAAGTCTTTCGTCTTCAGCGTTTCAAGGGCGTGAGTCATCAAAAAATTTGAAACGGTTTTCGCAACCACCTGGGCACTAAACTTCCCATCATTAACGAGATACGACACGCAGTCTTCGAAATAGTCTGCTATCTCCCGCTCTGCGGTCAGTACTTCACCATCACGGAAAGGCAGCTCCCATTCGGACATGTACTTCCCTATTCGTTCATCCGGCAGGGATGTCATTTCATTGTTCGCGTGAGATAACATTTCATCGGACACCATCAACGGAGGCAGATCCGGATCGGGAAAATATCGGTAGTCATGAGCATCTTCTTTTGATCGCATCGAGCGTGTCTCACCCTTTTTCTCATCCCATAAACGTGTTTCTGCTGTGACCGCCTGTCCCTCGCTCAGCAGACTCACCTGTCGTTCAATTTCATACGTGAGGGCACGCTCAAGAAATCGGAAAGAGTTTAGATTCTTTATTTCAGCTTTCTGTCCCAACTCGGATGAGTCCGTTGGACGAATCGATATGTTTGCATCGCACCGGAGTGACCCTTCCTCCATGTTTCCATCACAAATATCCAGGTACCGAACCAATTGCCTGATCTTGCGCATGGTTTTGTAGGCCTCGTGGGGTGTTCGAATATCCGGTTCTGTTACGATCTCGATCAATGGAACGCCGGAGCGGTTAAAGTCGAGAAGAGTTGATTCCGAATGCGCGTCGTGAACACTCTTTCCTGCATCCTCTTCTACATGAATTCGGGTAAGACGAATTTGACGGGTTTTTGATGGATCATGCTCCACCGCGATTTCTATGTATCCGCCCGTACAAATCGGTCGCTCGTATTGGGAAATCTGGTAACCCTTTGGGAGATCCGGATAGAAATAGTGTTTGCGAGCGAATACAGACCGCTGATTGATGGTCGAATGAGTGGCCAGACCCATCTTCAGGGTTAATTCTACTGCACGTTTATTGTAGACAGGCAACGTCCCGGGATGCCCGAGTGATAAAGGATCAATCTGCTGATTTGGATCCGATTGAAACGAAGCCTGCTCAGTACTGAATGCCTTCGAGTCGGTCGACAGTTGACAGTGCACCTCGAGTCCAATAACCGCTTCGAATTGATCTTTCATATTCTGAATTTGCCTGCTGCCGGCTGCGAATCAGAACCGGTTCGAGGCGGCCTTGATTCCTGAGGAGCCGAATACAACCTACCGTCCCGCACCACGAATTGCCGTATAAACTGTACGGAATAGAATCTGTAGATCACGCCTGAAGCTCATGTTCTCTATGTAGAACAGATCGAACTTCACTTTTTGCCGAACGTCGTCGAGACTAGAATCATATCTCCATTTTACTTGTGCCCATCCGGTAATACCAGGTTTTACCCGATGCCGCCTGGAATACAGGGGGATTTGGGGCGAAAATTTCTCGACGAAGAAAGGTCGTTCCGGTCTAGGGCCCACGAGACTCATATCGCCTTTGAAGACGTTCCACATTTGAGGGATTTCGTCGATCCGCCACTTTCTAAGCCAACGACCGAATCGCGTATACCTGGGATCGTCCTCAGCTGCCCAAACGGGGCCGGTTTTAGCTTCTGCGTCGTTTCGCATCGTGCGAAATTTGTACATAACGAACTCTCGGCCGTGTTGACCGACCCGATACTGGCGATAAATTGCTGGGCCTGATGACGTTAGACGAATCATGACACCAATTACGCTCCAGAGCAAAAGTCCGACGACGAGGACCGTGCCCGATATCATAAGATCCAGGAGTCGTTTCAGACTCTCCTCCCAGGCCTGCATCGGCTCCGGCAATACTTCTATTAGAGGGAGACCGTACATATGCTCGGTTCGCGCCATGCCACCAATGATGGTATAGAAATCCGGGACCAGTTTCAGGGAAACCGATTTACCGTCGCAGAGACGAAGCACTTCCATCAGGGAACCGCCATCATCCGCCCCGAGAGCAATCAAAACATCCTGAATATCGAGATCGTCGATCAGTTTGGGGAGCTCTTGAATCGATGAAAGATTGTCGGAATCGGTTGACGGTAAATCTCCGTCTTCGGGTTCAATCCCAACCGGAGACGGTACCATCTGGCGCTTCAGTCGCAGTGCGCCAACGATATCGAGACCCGCCTCCGGGTAGCGCGCCACCTCTTCGTACAGTTGATCAAGGATGTCACTCCACCCGACAATCAGTGTTCTGTGCAATCCATACCCTCTCAGGATGAGCAGCTTCTGCACGGATCGAACGAAAACTCGACCCGTAGCAACCAACACGAATACGGCGGCAAAGTAAAAGAAGAGATTGGAACGCGCCGAATAGGCATCCAGGTTTTCAATGAACAGAAGAAAGAACAGTACTAGAATGCCAAATGTAACCACTTTTGCCAGTGATACCAGCTCATCGAATCGACTCGCTGCGTACCGTTCGCGATACATCCCATAGACTAAAAACAGAACCAGCCAGTACAGGGTCAGCAATGAGACCAATATCCAAACGTATCCGGTATCGGGGGCAAATACCGGGTCGGAGAACCAACCCCAATTGAACCGGCTCCAATACCATATCAAATTGGCCCAGGCAAGGGCGAGGGCATCAGCCGCCAGGAGGAATATCAGTTCAGTTCTTCTGGACACTTCTGGACTATTCCGGACACTTCCGGAAACGGTGTTGATCTACTTGCTGAGCAGGAACCGCGAATCTATACCGAAGACTCTAAAAATACCGAAAAAGACTCGGGTTCCTGGTCTCATTGATAATACGTATATAGAGGACCAACTTTATCTGCCCCTTTGCCGCGTCTGAAATTGTTAAGGTCAATGTCTCGCTTCCACTATTGATCTTCTGCCCAGAGGACCGTAAGTAAAGGATAGCGAAGCGCGAGGACGCTGGTCTGTGATTCGATGTTAAGCCGCCTACACCCTACACTTCTTGTCTTCATCTTGGTCGTCGGATTCACGGCCACAAACCCGAATGGAACTCTCGTCGCGCAGCCCGATCCGTTTTCCGAATTGGAAGTTAAGTTGGGTGTCTCGAAGAACCTGAGTACGGATCGGCTCCTGGAATCATGGAATTCCGGAGCGTCCGCTGTTCTGGAAGCATCCACCCCCTTTTACGCAGGATGGACTCATTTCGGTTTTCAATTTGAGCCTTTCACTGGCCGAACAGAAGATCTTCCCTCCTATTGGTCTCTGCACGCCCGGTTGGGATGGCAGTATCGATGGCACGCGGATAAGGGTATCAATTATGATAGCGGACTCAGATTCGGTCTCGTTTATATGGCATTTGACACCGAAGATTTAGCGGGCGTTCGCAATGAGAGTGAGTTGGTATATAGTCTCTTTCAGAATGTGCAGGTCCCCTTGTCCAATACATTGCGAATTTATCTGGAGGGGACGTATTCAAGAATCATGACTCGAACCCGAATGAATCTGTTCTATGTGAGTACAGGTCTGATTGTTCAGTTGGACATGCCCGCATGGCTTCGGTCCGTGTTGGAATAGTTCAGTGGATTTTGTTCTTCGGAAAGCGCAATAACATCCTTTTTCTACACACTGTGTTTCTGGCATCGGTGATATCCTTGCTACAGTCCAAATCTGGATGGGCGCAAGAGGTATTTCAATCACCACCCATATCGGTTCTTTCTCGCGAGGACCTTTCCGCAACCGGTATTTCACGTCTGGGTAAACTCCTTTCCACACTGCCGGGAATGAGATCATCCTCGATCGATGGGTTTTCATATCGATTATCCATCCTGGGCCTGTCATCGCTGGACGATCCGGCACCGACCATTTATCTCGATGGAATTCCGCAGTCCTTTCATTTACTGGGCGTTTCCCAGATCAATTTGATACCGACAACAGTGTCTGAGATTGAGTCGATATCGTACTCTACGATGTCTATCGATGAGGAGTCATATCGTCCCCGATCAGGCAGAATAGATATTAGAACTTTGCAGCGGCCGGGATTTTCGATTCGCGCTGATATATCCGGAACCAATGAAATAAATGACCCCGGCCCGTATCGATACACGAGTCGAAACAGCCCAAACGTTGATCGCAGCGGCCCTCAATTAGAAACAACGGTATCCTATCGGTCAGGGGTCTGGTACTCCCGGCTTCTTCTCCGAAGTGATGAGCACCATGTTACCGATGAGAAAATCGCCGCCCGCGTCCGCTCCATTTATAACGGACACGACAGCCCAAGACTTGAGCTTTCTGCGGTAGATTTTCTCGTATCGAGATTGGATTCGGCCGGACAACATTCTGTTCGGATAGGAGCATCGTCGTTCGGCGATTTTCTTTATCGTCGGGCGATTGGATTTGAAATTCCCTTCCGTCAGCGTTGGAGCTACTTCACGGCAAGCGGAGGAGTCGAGCTTCCCAGGCAACTGCGATTATCGTACTACGTAGATCGCCGCCAGTCGATCGCGGGCGAAAGACAAAACTCTTTTCCTATCGGAGTGGAATTGATTCGAGACTGGACCCATGCCTCCCTTGCCGTACAGATCCCATCACGCGAGGGACACTACGAAGTAAAACTGGGCGTGTCACAACTGAAATATTCGGACAGACTCTCGGAACGGGTGTTCGAAAAAAGAAATTCTCCCAGCCTTCGGATAAGTGCTGATTGGAGAATGAATGCTACGCGGCATTTAGTTGCGGTTGTCATTTCAAGTTCGCCACTATCAAAGTATGGAGCTCGATCCGCCAATTTCGCCTTTAACTGGGCAGCGGATTGGCGGCTACGACCAAACGTTAGCATCCTGTTTCGGACCGGATTTGATCAGATCGTACAGCCGAGCGCCGAATCATTTGAGCAATTACTGACTACAGCTGTTCCGATTCCTGTGTTCGATGAGCTATTCGATGGGTTCAGGCCACTTCCCACATCGAAATCAACCCAGTTGCATGCGCAAATAGGAACCAGGATAGGAATACGTGACAATCTAAAGGTCCAGGTACTCGGACAAGTCAGAGGCATTCGTGACGGTGCGCTTTCCAGACCAATCGTGGATCTATCCAACAAGTCGGCGTATGTATTTCCGGAATGGAATTTTCGGGATGGGCTATCCGGAAAGCTGGTGGGAATCATCACGCAGATGGTGTATGTGCCCGCGAATCGGACGCGTCTGGTATTTCACCATAGCTGGGTTGGCGTGGTCGCCTCAGAGGAAGCAGACTTCGAAGAACTATTCACTGGGACTCTGGGTCACCGGACGACTGCGAGTCTCTGGCTGTCTATTAACCCTCGCTTTCGGCTGTATTCCCGCGTCGAGTATATCCCGGTTCAAGCATGGAAGGGTTACCGGGAAAAGGACCCAGCGTTGGATAAACCGTACCTGTTATGGGATATCACGGTCCAGAAAGAACTCTGGGACGATTATCTGCAATTCAGCCTGAGTGGTCAGAATATTACGAATGCCTCCTATGCGAGTCATCCGGCAGGTGGCATTGAATATCTTGCTCTTCAAGTCAGGCTTCGATTTCGGCTGGATGTTGACCTCCAATCGCCGTGATTTTAAGATTTCTATGAAAGAACTCGAACGATATCGGTCTATCGTTGACGACTTTTCTGCATTTTGTGAAGTCTCCAAAAGGCCGCTTCCTCTGGCCATTTGGCGAAATAGCCTTCGAGTTTCTGCCGGCGAATTTGCCGCTTGGTTTGGCGAATGGAATCCGCAGCGGATGGACGGGCCCCGCGCTGTCTCCTGGGCTGACCTCGTTTATACTTCGCCGAGCGCAGACTCCATTCCGTTCGTTGCGGCCTATTTGAGCGGCCTTCTCCACATTCAGGAAGCAATCTCGATGCTTCCGGTGATTCTACTCGATCCGCAGCCGTCTGACCGAGTTTTGGATCTTTGCGCCGCCCCTGGCAACAAGACGGCCAGCATCGCTGTGCGTATGAACGCCGGAGGCACCGTTGTTGCCAACGACCTCAGCCGAAATCGACTGGGTGTCGTGAGGACCACGATAGATCGGTTGGGCCTTACCAATGTCGTATTGACCTCTCATGACGCCTCATCCTATCCGAAAGCAGCGGGGATGTACGATCGTATTCTCGTTGATGTACCGTGTTCGTGCGAAGGAACCTCTCGAAAGCACTGGGACGTCCTGTCCAGGACCACCGATTCGTTCAGAGAGCGCCTGATCAATCGTCAAAAACTGATCTTGGAACGGGCCCTGAAACTCTGTAAACCAGGGGGACGCGTGGTTTACTCCACGTGCACGTATGCGCCTGAAGAGTGTGAAGGCGTTGTGGCCAGTGTACTCGAAAGCACGATAATCGGCCGCTCATTTTCTATTCTTCGTTTGGAAGTGCCGGAACTGATGTCAGCGCGAGGACTCGCCCGGTGGAATGGAGTCCAATATCCATCTGAAATGAGTCGGGCATTCCGTGTCTGGCCCCACCAGAACGATACGGGCGGGTTCTTTGCTGTAGCGCTACACCGAGACGAAAAGGGTTCAGAGCTTCCGGTCGAGCCGCTTGATACAGCCCCTGAGATTCGTGTGGCCTCACTGATTCCCGAAGAGCTTGAACACTTCCGGATTCCTCCCGATTCGCTGAATGGCTATCGCGTACACCGGGTCTCGAGCAAATATGACTCGATCGAAGCAACATCAGTTGTCGCTCCACCACAAAAGATGTGTTTCTCGCGGGGTGTACGGGCGATCAATCGAAAAGGCAAGCCCAATCGACTCTCTACGGCCGGAGCTTTGCTACTTGGCCACCTCGCCCACGCGAATCGATACTCGGTCAGTTGCCCCGAACTGAATGCCTACCTTTCTCGAAGAAGGATCGAAGCACGGGCCGGCGAGATGGACCATGCGGGAGTGGTGCTCGTAAGTCACTGCGGAAAGACTATGGGCCGAGGAGTCATTCGACGATTCGACCATTCCAATCTCGTTTTAGAGAGCCATTTCCCTCGGGTTTGGGCTGGCACTCAGGTCGCGTCACGGATTGAAAATATCCATGATATACGTGCAGTTTCTACTCCGTCTTTCTGAATGCCTCGATCTCTTGGCGGGCTTGATTCTCTAACGAAGCGTAAAACGGAACGTGACCTGCCCGGTCTGATTTTCCTGTGGTGCGTTAGCCGGAAGTGGGTTGAAGCGCCATCGCAGCAAGGCGTCCATGACGGCTTTTTCCAGGCTGGCATTTCCTTTGAGAAGAGGGATCCGGCGAATGAGGCGGCCCTGTGGATCCACGACAATCCGGACTTGAATAATCGCGTTAACCTGTTCCGAATAGACAGGCAACGGTGTACTGACGGGGACTCTGTTCAGTCCTTCTATCTGGAAGGGTGATGATTTTTCGGGATCATTCGAATCCCCTGCATCACCCGGTTCGTCTCCATGGATGTCCGTCAGGGACCCGCTTCCAAGAGGTTGAATCGTCTCGGTAGCCGGTTGGGGTACTTCGTCAACAATATCTTCCTCCGCTTGAGACTCGTCCGGGGCAATGGTTTCAGCCTCGGGAATGTCGACGACCTCGGAATCATCAATTTCCACGACCTGTTCAGGCAAATCGACGGGTCGAACCTCTTCTGGTGGAGCGACAGCCGGCTGCTCCTCCTCTTGCGGGTCTGCCTCTTCCGGTCCATGAGTGAAGTCTTCGAGCTGTGGACGAGCGCTGACAACCGGTCGGCCCTCGGCAAATGGACCGAAATCTACTTCGATAAAGCCGACCGGAGTCTCTTCTGACGAGACACCCATCATGAGAGATAACATCAACAGTAGCACCAGATGAAGCACAAGGCTTCCTCCCATACTAAACCAATCATCCTTGTTGAACTGCATTGGTTCCTTAATTAGGGTCGGCTCGTTTCGATCGCTGGTACTTTCTCAGCTTCGGAATGCTCCCGCGGAGACGTAGAATGAAAAGTATCCTTGATGACGAAGCGTGGGCGTGCCTTTACTTCGTCGTACACTCGCGCCACATACGAACCCACTACGCCAAGGAAGAAGAGTTGTAGACCACCAAAGAAGAAGCCAACGAATATGAGAGATGCCCAACCAGAAACGGTGGTCCCAATCACATATTTGATCAGGAGTACCCAGATCAGGCCAAATATCGACAATCCGGAAACGACTAAACCCAGCCTAACGGCGTACCGGAGAGGCTTTCCAGAGAAAGAGGCTATACCGTCAAAGGCGAGTTGAATCAGGCTACGCCAGGTATATTTACTTTTTCCAGCCGCTCTTCCCGGCCGGACGTATTCCAGTCCGACCTGGTTGAATCCAAGCCATGCGATGAGTCCCCGGACGTAGGGCTGCTGCTCTCCAAACTTTCGATAGGCATCGAGCGTCCTTCGCGAAAGAAGCCTAAAATCCCCTGCGTCAAGAGGAGCCTCTACATCCGAAAATCGCTTGAAAAACCGATAGAACATCCTCGCAGACCAGGAATGTAATAGTGTTGTGTCCTCTCGTTCTCTACGAATCCCGTAGACGACGTCGAATCCCTCCTTCCATTTATCAATCATTTGACCTGCAACATCCAGTGGATCCTGCAGATCAGCATCCATAATCACGGCCGCATCAGTGTGGGCCAATTCAAGACCTGCTGTAACCGCAAGCTGATGTCCAAAATTTCGAGAGAATCGAACGAGAGTGTAGCCGGATATCCCCTCCGTCAACTCGCGAATCAATCGAGCCGAACGATCCGTACTGCCGTCGTCCACAAAAATGATCTGAATATTTTCCGAGCGCTGGGTCCGAAATGCCTGGATTTCCCTGATGAGCAAGGGAATGACGTCTTCCTCATTGAAGAGAGGAATAACAAGACTAACCGACGATTTTGAAGCCGAATGAGACACTGTTGGTACGATCTGGCCGAAACGTGAGCAAATTTAACGACCGCTAGCGCTCGTTCCTAACCAATCACCGTGACCAAAAACTCCTCAATTGTTTGAAAATACGAACATCTCGCCCCGCCGGGGTCCGGCAAACCGATACTCAAATGGCGGCCGCTGCAACGCGCGGGTGCAAATCTCAATCGGGCTGGTCTCGTCGGAAACGCTCATTCATGACCGAGAATTTGAGCGAAATACGATGCGAAAAACCGAGTTCAGAAACTAAACCGGCAAAATCTCCGAAGCCATAGTCTATCTGGATCTGCTTGATTCGAAATCCCGCTCCGACCGAAGGTGTCACGTCCCAGCCATCTTTTGTTGAATGCTGAATACGACTGAAGCCGCCGCGAAGTGCAACGACCCCCTTGTACATGTACTCAACCCCGAGACGAGGATGAAATGATGCATCGCCCAGGTTGATGGCATTTGCCTGCTGGCCATCAAACGCTACATCCACGTCGAACGCGAACGTAAGATCTGCCTCCGTGTAGTGAATCATATAGCCGCTCCCGAGTCGAAGAACGGGGAGAACCAGCTCCGTGCCTCCTTTCGGCAAATCGTCACCGAACACGTCTCGAATATTGATCAGCGCCGCATCGTTAACACTCCAGCTCTGCAACATGGTTGTGATATCCTGAGCGTTGAAGCCGAGGAAAAGATTCTTCGACCGATACTGCAAACCCACGTCAAAACTGTACCCCCACGCGTCTGCAAAGTCGCCGATGGTCCTGCGGATGATCTTACCCGTAACGCCGATTCGGACCTTGCGTGAAATCGTTCGTCCGTATCCAAAGAAAAATGCATAATCCGCTGCCGAAAACGATGTAATAAAATCTTCCGGATTGGGCTTCGGGGCATTTCGTTCAGAATCCCAAGCATCGAGGGTGTTCTTAATATCGTTGACCCCACTCCGATAGAACGAAACACCGATGGTAGAAATATCTGAAAGCGGCCACGCTACCCCAGCGAAATCAAATGAGACCACTCCTGAAAACCGCTCTGCATGCATGTAGGAAATCTCGGGGTACGTGATTCCTTCCAATCCGGCAGGATTCCAATACCCTGCATTGGCATCAGAGGCAATAGCGATATGCGCACCGCCCATTCCCAGCGCTCTGGCACCAACCCCTCCTGCCAGGAAATCCGCCCCGTACTTGGCCACTTTCTGACCAAATATCGGACTGACCAGGAAGACGTTGGCGAAGAGAACCGCAACCGCCAATGTCAGAAAACGCAGGTAGGGTGAATTAAATCGTTGTACTCGAAACATACAGAAGCGCCTGGGTCACAGAACGGTGATGGTGCCGATTAGACTCCGATGTGCTCTGGCAACCGCATGACGTATGCCCAATGTGCGTCAAGGTTTCGAGGGGGCCGATTACTCCCCTGGTTCGGGCATTCTTTATCCAGGCAGTCGTTTTGAGGCAACCTGATTCAGGCAACCTTCCGCAATCGGGCCGCGAACGCCCCGTCGATGGCGCTCTCGTAGGGAAGGGTTCGGTAATGCCCCTCTACGTCCACCAGTGGAGCGGGTACTGCATCCTGAACAGGCTCCAGATAGAATGTCTTGTTTCGTTTCAAAAAGGCGCTCACTCTGTCTTCGTTCTCCTCGGGCTCCAGGGTACACGTACTGTAGACGAGTAATCCCCCCAGTTTAACAAATCGGCTCACGGTATCGAGGAGTTCATCCTGAAGCCGTGAGAGCTCGTCAATCTGGTCCAGGCTTGACCTCCACCTGAGGTCGGCCCTTTTCGACAGTACGCCCAGCCCTGAACATGGTGCATCCAATAAGACTTTGTCATACTGCTCCCCTATCTCTGACTCAGAACGTTCCCGAAGGTCGACAACACGCGTCTTAACCTGCGGAAGATTCAAGCGATTTGCCTCTGACTCAAGAAGTCGAAGACGAGACTCGTTGTTGTCGATACCCATGATGAGTCCGGTAGTGCCTACCAGGTCAGCCATGTATATCGCTTTGCCGCCAGGAGCGGCGCAGGCATCAAGTATTCTCTCACCCGGTTGCGGGTCCACGACCCGTACGACGCCACCAGCGGCTTCGTCTTGAACGAGTAGCGCTCCTTCCTGCACAAGTCCCTCCCGAAAGAATGGATGCAGCCTTGTCGACCGGATGAAGTCCTCGAAAAACGGCGACGCTTCGGCCCCCTCGTCTACCATCTGTTCAAGAAGCTTGGATCGGTCCAGTGTTCGAAGACGCAGACCGAATCGAGGCCGCTCATTGTTGTGCTCAAGCAAGTCGACCGTTTTCGATTCCCCCAGGCGATCGAACCAACGCTCAACCATCCAGGTGGGATGAGAGTGAGCTATTGCGAGTGCATCCACGGGCCCGGTACCGGTTGGCGCCGGCAGGGAATTTCTTTCTCTAATCGTACGTCTGAGAATACCATTCACCAGCCCGGTAACCCGTTTACCGACCTCCGCCTTAGCACAGTTGACGCTTTCATTCACCACGGCATGATCCGGCGTCTGCGTATGTAACAATTCATACACGCCCATGCGAAGAATATTCCGAACGGCTGGTTCTAGAGACTCTGGATCTCCCTCATAGAACTGATCCACCAGAAAATCGAGCCAGCGCCGCCGCCTCGTTACTCCGGCAACCAGATCAGACAGCTTTCCGTCATGCTCGATCTTAGAAGCCCTGGACCGTCGGGCAAGCCCGATGAATGCTCCGCCGTGTTCAATTCGCTCCAGTTCGCGAAGCGCCTCCTGGCGGCTTGAAGTCATGTCGTTGGTGCGCTACTGAAACTATCGTGGCTCTCGTCTGGCTGGGCGACACGCTCCAACTTGTCTCGCACGTCCGGTGCGAGAGGACACAGGTAGATTCGCTCTTGTTCGATCAAACCGAACTGGATCTTCCGAGGCCATGTACGCCAGCATGGCGGTCACAGTCGCGTTTTCCTTCAAATCGTCGAAAACAATTTTGTCGTACGTATCACGGTTGGTATGCCAGGTGTACTGACGATATTCGTCGTAAGGTGACTGAAGGCGAAAACTTGGGGCGCCAGCGCAGACAAATGATGTATGATCGCTCCCGGTATTATTCATCGGACCGGGTACTTCCAACAGGATCGTGTCCGCGATCTCTCTCGGAACGACGGCCATCCATTTAGGAATATGTGCCGCAGAATCGAGATATCCCTGACCCTCGATTCTTTCAAATCGCCACGTACCATTGTCCTGGTTGAATGCGGCCTGAAGTCCCTCAACCACCTCGGGATGATCTTCCCTGAAGGAACTCGAACCGATTTGTCCCATCTCCTCCGCCCCCCAGTGCCCCACTATAATGGTCCGACGAGGCTTGGGATAAGCCGTCTTTAGAATCCGCATCGCTTCCAGCATGGTAATCGAACCGGTCCCATTATCTGTAGCTCCACTTGCTGAATGCCACGAATCCAAATGAGCACCAAGCAACACATATTCATCCGGTAGCTCCGTTCCCGTCAATTGAGCGATGACATTGAATTGAGGTACCTCGCCAAGATCCTGGCTTTCTGCATTAGCGCGAAGTACCGGGGTCGTTCCATTCTCGATCAATCTGAACAGTAGACCGTAGTCCTCACACGACATATCGATCCCTACCGCCTGTTTCGTGCTTGTACGAAAGACTTTGTTCACGCCCCAGCCTCCGGACCAGCGCGACGTGATCACTCCGGCTGCTCCCGCGGAATCAACGGCAGTTATGGGAGACTCCTCGGTTGCAGCTACAATCGGTTGTGTCCGTAAGTTAAACGACCGTCTGTTGGCCATGCGAATGGAGTCAAGCCGTTCGACCGTCTCCTCGCGAGCATATCTCTTCAATTCCTGATTTGCACGACACGTGGGTTCCGGAGCAGAAAGAAGAACGAATTTGCTGCGGACCGTGGAAAGCCATTCAGCCGCAGATTTGCTGTCCATTCCCTCAGGTGGAACCACCACCTCGCCCTGGACGGTACCATTTGTACCGGGGCTCCATGCAAGCAAATGAGTTTCCAGGGTTCGAACACGAGGTTCAAGCATATCGACGTGAAGAGTACCCTGCTGCCAGCCGTTCCAGGTGCCGTACTGCTCTTTTCGAACTGGCACCCCCCAACTCTCGTACGTTTCGACCAACCAGTCCTGAGCAGCCGCAAGGTTGGGCGAGCCGGCCAGGCGAGGGCCATAGTAATCAATGAGCCGATGTGCCAACGCTTCGGTTTGCGAGTTATTGATACCCTCCTCCCATATCTGTTGAATCACAGGATCGTCTGTGGGATAGGATTGACCAAAGCTCTGGGATGCACTCAGAAATGCGGACATGACGAAAAGGGTCAGTCCGGAAATAAATATGCGATGCGGCTTCATTCTTAGATCTATTTCGATATTAAAAATTTCCTGGCCTCCCCTGCATCCACGTTGTTGGGCGCTTGGGTTTGGAGACCATGTTCTTCGGGCACTAATTCTCGGACACCAGTACTCACGCACCATTATTCGGGCACCTGCCAAACGGTGTCAATGACAGTACCATCAATCCACTTGATTACGGCGACCGGCGTGTCAGAGATGCGGGCTTTTCTGGGTTTACCACCCAATAGATTTCGAACCTCCTTCTGTATGTCGTCAATCGGTCGTATGGGCAAATCGGAGTTCCGTAGCCTACGCAAGAGATCTTTCCTGCGAGGATTAATCGCGATACCCCTCTCACATACAACCACGTCAATCAATTCTCCCGGACCTGTGATCGTTGTAACCTCATCCACAATCACCGGAATACGATCTCGAAACGCGGGTACGGCCAGGATCGTACAGCCACCAGCCAGGCAATTTTGCCACCCGCCGATTCCATGAAGCAACAACCCATCGGAATGGGTGACAACGTTTCCATTAAAATTGATGTCGACTTCCGTAGCCCCAAGCACAACAGCATCTACGAGGCTAGCGAAATTTCCTTTCCCGTGAAAATTATAGGACGTAAACGGCGTCGTCGCTACGTGATTGGGATGCGAACCTATAGATTCGACCCCTGCTAAATCAAATGTCTGTCCGTCAAGTATGTAGTCGGTCAGGCCCTCCTCAAGCATATCAACCAAATACTGTGTTGACCCACCGCGAACAAATCGAGCTCTGATGCCCGCATCCCGCATCATTTCCTTAAGAAAATCAACGAAAGCCAGCGCAATACCGCCTGCCCCTGCCTGAAATGAGAAGCCGTCTTTCATGATACCGGCGTCCCTGATGAACCGTGCCACATACTCGGCAATCAACAGGCGATCCGGGCTCTTGGTGATCTGGGTGGTACCGGAAACGATTTTTTCCGGGTCTCCTATCGACTCAACCTCAACCACGTAGTCCACGTTGTTTCCCTGGATTTCCCACGGATGACACGGAAATTGTACGAGATTGTCGGTGACAACGATCACATTTTCAGCATAAATCGAATCGACAAGGGCGAAGCCGAGCGAACCACACGCCGACGGGCCGTGAGATCCATCAGCGTTGCCAAATGGATCCGCCGTAGGGGCGGCGATAATCGCGATATCGATTTTGATTTCGCCGTCCTGAACGGCTTGCCATCGACCTCCATGGGATCGCAGTACGCCCATCCCACGCATCTTGCCTCTGGAGCAATATTCGCCAAGTGGGCCGTTCATGCTGCCTTCAATGTGGTGCACGACGCCGTTCTTCATCAGGTCAATCACCGGCTCCTGACATGGAAACGAAGCACTTGGAAACCAGACAAGGTCTTTCACTCCCATCCTTCCTGCAGTCTGAAGCGCCAGCAGAGCAACTTGGTCGCCATTCCGAAGATGGTGATGGGACGAGATTACCATTCCATCCTTCAGTCCGCATTTTTTCAACGCCGTCGTAAGGTCCGGTACGCGTTTATCGCCACTACGAGGGTAATCCCGGCTGGAACGAATGGACGGGCCGTGTTTGAAACCCTTTGGCTTATATCCTTTCGCGCCCTTGTAGGGCACGATCAGAGTCCCATTCACTTCTGTAGGAACTCTCCTGCCGAGCTTGTTGACAGCGAATGACGTAACTGATGCCTCTTTTCCCATACGATTCATCAAGCTGAGCGATGTTCGGCTCGTCGTTGTTTTCCGATTAATGGATAAGCCCTGCTTTCCGAGCATTCTCGACCAATTGTCTTGCGCGCAACACGACCGGCGGATCAATCATCCGCGAGCCTAAACTGACCACGCTCAATCCTTTGGACTCGGCGGCTCGGAACGCGTCGCAAATTCTTTGGGCTTGCTCGATTTCATTCGATGTCGGAGCGAATGCCTCGTGAATGAGTTCGATTTGCCTGGGGTGGATACATCCCATACCATCATAGCCCATACCTCTGGATCGGGTGGCCCACGCCGATAGACCTGCCGTGTCCGCCACATCACTGAACACCGAGTCATTCGCCTGGACTCCAGCCGCTCGCGCGGCGTTCACAAGCCTCATTCTCGCATAAAGAGACTCTCGTCCTTCCAGTGTTTTTCTAACATCCAGGTCGGCGGTATAATCCTCCAATCCCATCGCAAGAGCCACTACGGTCTCCGCGGCAGACGCAATTCCAAACGCATTCTCGATGCCCAGCGCGGACTCCAAAATGGGCATTAGCCATATTACTTTATCCTTACCGACCGCTTTTAGAATCCTGGCAATCCGTCTGTGCACGTGTTTGACTTCGGTCGCACCCTCAATTTTGGGAAGTAGAATCAGGTCAGGCAATTCGGGCACAATCGCGTCCAGGTCGTCTAGACCCAAGGGAAGTTGATTGATGCGAACCATCCGTTCGGCTCCCATGAAATCTACTTCTGCCAATGCATTTCGGACTAAGAGTCTGGCTGCGTTCTTTTCAACCGGATGGACCGAATCCTCGAGATCCAGAATGACAGCGTCCGGACGGTGCAAGCCGGCATTGATCATGAACTTCGGCTCGTTTCCCGGCAAATAGAGCCTTGATCTGCGTAGGCGGTCCCGCTCCGTTGATTGTCGTTTGCCTCTTTTGCGCTTTACAAGGCCGTCACCTTTGTATCCGGCGCGTCGCAATGCGGTTTCAAGGCGCGCTCTGATGACAAACGGGAGGGCGCCGCGGTCGTTCACGTCCACTCGTCCGCTCGTAAAACCAAACGCTTTCAGGGCGTCAGCCACTGTTTTTCGGATCGAAGGGCCGTAAAACGCCTCGACTTTTGACTGAATATCCAGTTTCAGCTCGCCTGAGTCATCGCCATGAACGGAAACTGACAGGTCTGATCGCGCGTCGGCATCCGCCCGTCCGGCGGTGCCTTGACGTACACTTGATGATCGATCGATTTTAACCTTCCCCATAATCTGAAGTTATCCAAGCGCTTCAACTATTGCGTCTGTCATTTGCCGGGTTGTTGCCGCCCCCTGTTCAACGGAGTTCGAACCGCCAGGAATTCGCATCATGTCATACGTCCGCACGCGTCCGTCGCTGACAACCGTCGCGACGGCTTTTCTGACGAGCGTTGCCTTATCTGATTCGCCCATGTGATCCAGCATCATGGCAGCGCTCAGAATCATGGCGATCGGGTTTACAATAGACGGATCAAGATCGACATATTTCGGAGCAGATCCATGCGTCGGTTCGAACACGGCAACGTCGTCCCCAATATTCCCCGAACACGCGAAACCGAGTCCACCTACCAAACCGGCAAAAGCGTCTGAAACAATATCACCAAAAAGATTCCCTGAAACGATCACGCCATAGTCCTCCGGATTCTTGGTGAGCCACATCATTTGCGCGTCGATGTTCGTGGACCAGAGCTGAATGTCAGAAAAATCCTCGTGGATCTTTCTGGCCTCCTCTTCCATCATGCCGGACGTCTCCCGAAGCACATTGGGCTTCTCACACACTGTGACCGACGTGTAACCATATTTCCTGGCATACTCGAAGGCGCCGAGTAGAATCCTGTGACACGCGTTTCGCGTGAAAAGTCGAACAGCCATCGCAAGATCTGCGCTCGGGACTTCAGCGAAGGGTTGATATTTGGGGTGCGAGGCTAAGGCTCCCCGCACTTCGCCCGACGGATTCGTCCATTGAATGCCGCAGTATAGTCCCTCGGTGTTTTGCCTGAAAACGACCACGTCGACCGGTGGCTCTTCAAATCCGCCTCCTGCCGTCTGGCGCGCGAAATTGAGCAAATTCCCCTCGAAAGATCGGCACGGCCGAATGCAGATATCCAAATTAAATAGTTGTCGCATCGCCACAATCGGGCTGAAATAGACCAATCCTTGGTCGTGAAGCTCAGGGTTCAGTTCTGCGACGGTCTTATTTTTAGGCTTGGATGTGATCGCACCAAAAAGTCCCAGTTTGTGTTCACGAAGTAGATCGATCGTACGCTCAGGGAGCGGATTCCCCTCACTCTTCCAAAATTCCCAACCGATATCAGCGTGGACGTAGTTTGCGTCCCACCCAACTGCGTCGAGCACCTTGAGTGCCTCGGGTAGAACTATTTCTCCAATGCCGTCTCCGGGCATGGTTACCACTGTGGGTCTTGTCATATGGCTACTCGTTCGGAATAATCCAGAATGTTAAATAAGGAATGAAAGGATTATGAGATCCCCAATCGATTCTTGACAACGTTCTCGATACCGCCTGCTACTACGAGTGATTGTGGAACGGATCCAAGGGGGCGGAATCGATACACCTGATTCCGGTATTTGACGGATGCGACCTCAAAGTCGACCTCCAACTTATCACCCGGAATAATGGTCAACGTCGATGCTGCAATCTCGTCAGAAAACTCGTGTTTGAGTTCATTCACGAATTCCGGACAATCGATACAGACGAACCCGTTGTTGTAGGCGTTGCGCAAGTAAGTTTGGGAAAAACTGCCCGCAATAACGAGGGAAATTCCTTTGAATTTTAGCGCCGTTGCGGCCTGTTCGCGACTCGATCCAGTTCCAAAATTATATCCGCCGACTAGGATATCGCCTTCCTCGGTCCGACCAGCAAATTCGGGGTCGTAATTTTCCATGACGACTGCCGCCATTTCTTCAGGAGTCATTCCTTCCCGGTACGTATAGTCCTTGCCATAAATTCCGTCTGTATTCTGGTTGTCTTGCGGAGTGAAAACCAGTCTTCCGCTGACCAATTGGGGGAATCCATCCAGGATGTCTACCCGCACAGTCGCCACTTCTGCTTTATACTCTTCGAATCGATAATCCGGAGTTGTACTGTCCGCTACTTCCGGCCCACAGATATATCCTGCGATAGCCGATGCAGCCACCACCTGCGGGCTTGCGAGGTATGTCTGAGCATCTCTTGATCCCATGCGTCCCTTGAAGTTACGATTCGTTGCTGAAATACCTACTTCACCTGACTCCAGAAGTCCTCTTCCCAATCCGATACAGGGGCCACATCCGGACGGAAGGGGCCGAGCTCCGGCTTCCAGAAGCTCTCCCCAGGTGCCCGACTCCTCCGCCTGCGTCTGTATTTCCTTACTGGCCGCGGCAACATAAAACTCAACGTGGTCAGCAATTTTCTCTCCTCGTAGAACATCGGCGGCTACCTCAAGGTCTCCCAGCCGGCTATTCACACACGAAACCAAATAGGCTTTCTGAATCTCGACGCGCTCTTTCTCAATATCCCTTAGTGAACGCATGACTTGCACAGAGTCCGGCCCCGATACATGAGGGCTGACCAAGTCCAGGTCCATTTCTATTCGGGCGGCGTACGAGGCGTCCTCATCAGGCTCGGGCGGATCCGTCAGCCAGTCCTCCAGATCGGATTCGGTGAAGCGTTCAATTCCCTTCAAATCCAGAATGCGTTTTCGGTGCTGCAAGTATTGAATGGTCTGCTCGTCAACCTGAAACCATCCGGCCAACGCACCCCACTCGGTCGTCATATTAGATATGGTCATGCGCTCATCGATGGACAGATGCTCAATTCCCGGTCCTGCAAATTCGACGATTGCATTCAGGACTTCACCCTGGTTATACATCCCACAGAGCGTGACAATTACGTCTTTTCCGGATACGCCCGGTCGAAGACGACCATTCAGAATTACCTGGACCGTCTGAGGGATCTGCCACCAAAATTCGCCCGTGGCCCAAATGGCCGCTGCATCTGTTCGAACGACCGGAGTCCCGAGCGCGCCGAGCGCGCCATACATATTGGAATGAGAGTCCGATCCCACCACCAGCGCCCCAGGAAGAACGTACCCGTGTGAGACCATCACCTGGTGACTGATCCCCGTTCCCGGCGGATAGAAATCGACGTCCATTTCTTTCGCGAAAGCCTCGATGGATCGGTACTTCTCAAGATTGGATTCCGACCTGTTCTGCACGTCGTGATCCATGGGAAAAACGGGCTGTTTGCGATCGAACATCTCCGAGGCACCGATCGCTTGAAACTTCGTCATGACTGCGGCGGTGTTGTCGTGGGTCATGACATGCCGCGGACGCAGCGATACAACGTCACCGGCCTGGAAAGGTCGGTCTGGTCCTTCCACCTTGTGGGCCTGGGCGATCTTTTCTGCTATAGTCTGACCGATGAGAAGCCCCTGTTCAGGATATGTCTGCTCTACAGAGTGCCATAAAGTCTGACACGGATTCGGCATCCTCAAGATGCCAAACGGCATCCTTGAGCCTACTTCTAGCGTCACTGGACATGACCGGCGCCGCCAGGGCATCAAACTTCTCCTCCACGTCCGCATCCGTTAGAGGATTTCGTGGATCTCCTTTCGGATAGTCCAGCTGCTTGGTGTACTCCTGTCCGTCGGTGGTCGTAATGGTGACGATGACGCGCTGCAGCTCGGGAAATACCGCTTCTATTTCAGGATCTGCGACCACTTCAACTTTTTTCAGTTGCGATCGGATATCCTCGCTCATAATTCGATCTTGTTTGAACTGAAGCGGCGTGACCTGCCGGTCGACCAAAGCAGCCGCGATAACATACGGAAGACTGTGATCGGCACTTTCCTTTGAACGAGGATCGTATTTGGACGGGTCCGCGAGAATATCGGCCGCACGAGCAAGCGATCGGACAAGAATTTTCTCCACGCTGACCGGCGACAAATCCTGCTCAGTAACGATATCGATCACGGCAGAAATCGGTGTGTGCGTGAGGGCCTCGGCCGGATAGGCTTTCATGCCGCAGCGCTCGATTCGCCACGATTCACCTAGTCCATCCACAAGAAGATCCAAATCCCAGTCCGGACCCAGACAATGCATCAATCCTTCTTTCCCATCGAGCACATGCTCCGGTCCGGTGTATCCTTCGGCAGCGAGCAGTGCGGCGAACACACCACTCTGGGTAGCCATGGGATCAACCGTATTCTTCATCATCGTGAGCTTGCCGGCAGTTACCGCACCAAGAGTCGCGTGACGTGAGGCAGAAATTCCGATCGCGTGCTGTATCTGCTCCCAGGAAAGACCGATTGCATGCCCCATTACAATGGGGGCGACAAATGCTGTAAGAGTTGCATGGTGCCATCCCCGCTCGCGAATACCTGGTTTCGCAAACTCACACAGACGCATTTCAAACTCGTGTCCCAGTACAATTCCCGTAATGAGTTCCTTTCCGCCAAGTCCTGAGCGCTCGGTCCCGGCCATCGCAGCAGGAATGATGTCCGACGGATGCGATGGGTCCGCCTGCCAGTAGATATCATTGTAATCCATCACACGAATCATGAGCGCATTGGCTAGAGAAGCCGTCACTGCATCTGTTTGGTGGCCCGTTCCGACGACCGTGCATGGACCTGAACCGCCTATTTCGCCGAGGACATTTAGAGCGATATGGACGTCTTCCTGGACGTAGCCTCCCAGGGCACATCCGAGCGAGTCCAACAGGTATCGTCGAGCTTGATGAATGGCGCTCTCGCTGAGATCATCATACGTCAAGGTTGTGGCCCATTGAGCCATCTTCGCAGTGATCGTATCGGGCATAGGAAAGTGAGTGGGTAAGCGTGAACAACGAAGCTTGCTTCAGCCAGCAAGATTCTTGAATGGCAGATAACTCATAAAATCGGCATGGTGAACGATCGTCGCTTCAGTGGATCGTTTCACCAGGTCTCCTTCGGCTGCATGGGCTGCAATAATGTGACAAACGGCGTCGGGTACCCCACACTCCATCGCCACAGCTACACCCGTAAATGGATGGCGAAGAGCTTTGCCGCGCTCGCTCTGACGCGGTTCGCCGTCCACGATTTCGTATTCCAGGGGTTTGCCTACATCCGCGAGTATTGCACCTGCGATAACGGTGTCCATATCTATTGGCAATCCTTTTCCGAGGAATTCATCCATCGCCTCCGCCGATTTTCTGGCAATGTGCACAACACATCGTTTGTGCTCCATAAACGTGGCCGGGCAGTTCGGAATCAGGAGCGTGAATGGGATTTCATTCAGATCTTCCGGCTTGAGCGGACTTCGCTCCATGACGGTGACCCATGTCTGGGTAGTGCTCTCTCTGAGATTCGAATCCTGAATCCACTGCAGCTCTGGCCACAGCTGTTCCACCGCTTCGCGCATGAGTCTGACCTTTCGTTCGATAAAAGAGTGTTAGAAGTGCTGGCGCGTGCTACTGCGTTCTGTCGAAAATACTGGTCTAAGCTGGGCCGTTGTCAATGGTCTATGGTCAGCGCGAAGATTACGCTGCCACCCGATGCATGTCAACAGGGATGTGAGCGAGGAGCAAAATGTCCTGTAGTCCTCAAACCAGTTCACGGTTCCTTTCTGCGATCGAACTATGGGTTAGCGAATCGCATCCATGGTTTGCAACCCTCGTTCTATACGTCTTTGGTAAAACGATACTCGACATGTAGCTTTCTCATCCACAACCGGAAAGCTCACTCGAGGCAGGCTCGGCTCATGTCCAACGATCACTCGTTTTTGGAGAAGGATTCTCTCAAGAGCGTACTGCGGTGGGGCAGCCGTCTCCTCACCCTGGCTATTGTAGGATTTCTCTTCTACCGCCTTCGTCAGCTGGGTTGGCAGGAGTTGTGGAGTGCACTGCCGACGAATCCCTGGTTCTACGTCCTTTTCGTTGTCATTTATCTGACGCTACCGGTAGCCGACCTGCTGGTGTACCGTCAAGTGTGGCCCATTCCCGTCCTTGACGGGCTTCGCGCTTTCCTGAAGAAGAGGGTCTTCAATGAGGAGATGACAGGCTATTCGGGCGAAGTTTATCTCTACTGGTGGCTAAGTCAGCGAAGTGAGATCTCTCGCAGCGAAGCGTTTCGAGTCGTCCGCGACAACAATATCTTGTCTTCTGTCGCCTCTATGACCGTGGCCTTCGGACTTGTCGGAATCCTGGCGCTTACTGGGCTTCTTCTACTCGGTCCGCTACTCGGTCGGATCAACGGTTCATACGCAGCGATCGGTGCTGTTGCAGTTGTTGTAGTGGTGATTGTCGCATTCAAGTTTCGCCACAGTCTTTTCTCATTATCGCGACCCGTCGCCTACCGAATCCTAGGCATACACTACGGTCGACTGCTGGGCGCAAACGCTCTTATCGCTCTACAGTGGTCGGTTGGAGCTCCCGGCATTTCCATCTCCGTTTGGCTTACGTACTTGTCTATTTTGATCGTTCTGAACCGCATACCGTTTCTACCCAGTAAGGACCTTTTCTTTCTGAGCGCGAGTGTCGAGCTGTCGAGCATGATGGGCATCGCCACGACGGCAATTGCCGGGATACTTGTTGCGTCGAGCGTACTGGTACGCTCCACGAACGTGCTGATCTTCATCGCCACGTACTTCTTTGGTCGCAATCCGCTCTCAACGGACCCTGCCGTAGCTGACGGCGATGCCATGATTGAAAGCGCCTAGCATGAACGTCGTCATCGATGCCCGGTACCTTAATGCGTCCGGAAGCGGTATTGCCACCTACACGGAGAATCTCCTTCGTCAACTTCTGAAAGTGGACTCAGTAAACGAGTATGGTCTCGTTACCCGCGTACCCGGGCTGGCTGGCCGCTTCGATTCAGCCAGATGCTACGATATTGTCTTTAATGCTCCCCCTCGGTCACGCAAAACAAGGTTTTCATTAGGTAGACTCCTTAATAAGAAGTCATACGATGTCTATCACTCAACATTCAATCTTCTGCCTTCCGGATTGAATCGGCCTAGCGTGGTCACAATCCATGATGTCATCCCGTTGATGGATCCTGCACTGATCGACACCGCCTGGGCCTTTCGTTGGACGGCTGGACGATTCTGGAGGCGGGGCATATCACACGCAGTGCACCACACGTCGCTCCTTGTGACGATATCGTCTACTTCAGCCCACGAGATCGCAAAACATTTCGGTCCTGAAGTCGCTGCTCGAATCATCGTCACGGGTAGCGGGCTAGATCCGTTCTTTTTGGAAGATGTCGGTGACGATCGAGCGCTCGTCGAGCACCTCGTCGGTGGATCTTTTCCATATGTACTTACCGTCGGTCAAGGTTCACCACGAAAGAACCATGTTCGAGCGATAAGGGCGTTCGAAAGGGCTTTCGCTCCGGACGACCCGATGCGCTACGTTTTGGTACGGCGGCTCAGGCGACCGGACCGCGAGTTCGAGCGAGTAATCGCTGACCCGTCGATCCGGGATCGCCTCATCGTCGTTGGCCACGTAAGAAATGAAGAGTTAAGGGCGCTGTATCGCAATTCCCAAGCCTTCTTCTTCCCCTCTCTCGTTGAGGGATTCGGACTTCCTATCATCGAGGCGATGGCGTCCCGTTGCCCTGTCGTCACTAGCGATCTCGGCGCGATGGCCGAGGTTGCCGGGGACGCGGCCTGGTTGTGTTCGCCGCTCGAGATTTCGGCGATGGCATCGGCTCTTCGAGCTGCGACAACTGACGGTAGCGAACGCTCGCGTATCATTGAACGAGGCGTTGAGCGGACTACCGCTTTTGACTTCCAGAGGTGCGCCGAACGCACACTCGAGGTGTATCGCCGACTAGTCGAATGATTTGTACTTACGAGGCGCTGCCGTATCGAAAAAATATCTAAATGCTGATGAACGTACTGATCTGGGCGACAACATTCGGAGGAGACCTTTGGAGCCTGGCGCGATTCCTTGATAATCGTCCGGAGGTCCGGTTGCGAATTGTATTGGATGATCCGCATACGTTCTCTCAGCAGGGTGTTGCCAGGCTATTCCCGCTCAAGGCGGAGATCGTCGAGCGACGCTGGTATCATAATCTGCCGTCGAAAAAATGGGATATCACGATCCTGGACAACGGGATTCCGCTGTTCAGGACCTCTCGGACTGCGCTAATCCTGTGGCACGGTTTCGGTTGGAAGGGTCCCAACGACGAAAAAGAACTATGGCTACTGCACAGCTGGTTGCGCCGAACCTGGGGGGACATCCGAAGACCCAATCCGAACCTTGTTTGGCAGGCATTCGGGCCGTGGGACTTTAAGCACCGTACGGAGATCAGCGCCGTCCACCCAGACAATTGCCGCATACTCGGCGCTGCAAGCCACGACGATCTCATCAAACCAATCGACAGGGCAAAGGCACAACCTTACTACCCATTCGATGTAATCGGAAAGAAGACGGTACTCATCGCTCCCACGTGGCACTATGGTGAGGTGTTCGCTCACTGGGGCCGCGACGCGGAGTTGCTCAATATCCTGTTGACCCACATCGATCAACTTGGCGCCAATACTATCATGCGCCTGCACGACTTGTACCGGTTCGACTCGAACTATCTGGAGTTTCTTAAAGGGTTGCCGAAACGCCACTCGAATCTGGTACTGAAGTTCAAAGACAAGGCACCGGACAACTTTCTCGATATGCAGGTTTCCGATGTCCTGATCACCAACTTCAGCAGTATCGCGAATCTGTTTTATGCGACGCGGAGACCGACGATTCATGTGTACCCGGTGAAGAACGCGGACGAGTCGTTCATGAGGCGAACGCTCCGCTGGTCGGGTGTGAGAAAGAAGCAAATAGACAAAGCAAGATACATCTGGAAACTGCCTCCCGAAGATAATGGCGGCTTACTGGCTCACACTTTTGATCAGTTGCTCGAGCAGCTGGATCTCGCGATCACCGACCCCACATGCTGCGTCGACGCGTCTAACAAATTTCTGAAAAAGCACATGCTCGGTGCAGACAGCAACAGTTGCCAGCGGATTTGGGACACCATGGTTGATCTGGCGGGTCGCTGAGACGACGTCGTTTGGCAGTGAGTTCGCTTCTGGCACGAACCGCCGATGCGGATATGTTTACGGCATTGACTATCTCCGCACGAGATGCTTACCCCACTTCGTTCGCCAGTGAAGCTGTATCGCAAGATCTTGAATTTGGCCAATCTGGTGCGTTTGTCCCAGCCCTTGATCAGGTACCCAGATACCTCCGCTCTACTGAATTTATTTGCACCTTGTTGCCTCGCTTGTGTAGGCGAACGATGAAAAACGACTCTTACGAGCGCGCTGACCTTGGCAAGTTGCTGGTCCTGACACCGGGACTCGGTGCAGTTGCTACAACATTCATCGCAGGCGTCGAAGCAGTGCGTCGCGGTATCGCATTGCCGATCGGTTCGCTGTCTCAAATGCAGACGATCCGACTGGGGCCAAGGTCGGCTCAGTGCAATCCGCTAATACGCGATCTGCTCAACCTGGCCGACCTGAGCGACCTGGAGTTTGGCGGCTGGGACGTTTTTCCGGACAACGCCTACGAGGCCGCTGTTCGCGCGGACGTTCTGTATCGCGAACATCTCGACGCAGTCCGTGATTTCTTGTCAACTGTCCGTCCGATGTCGGCCGCGTTTGACAAGAACTATGTCAAACGTCTGGACGGACCAAATGTCAAAGCGACCAGCTCGAAAGAAGACCTCGTCAAAATGTTGCGCGACGATATCCGGAACGCCATTAGCGCGAGCGGTGCCGAACGTGCGGTCATGATTTGGTGCGGCTCCACGGAGGTGTATATGCAACCGGCAGCTTGCCACTTGACGATGGAAGCATTCAAAAACGGTCTTCATCGAAACGATCCAGCGATTACGCCGTCGCAGTTGTACGCCTATGCAGCTATTCTCGAGGGCGTTCCTTACGCAAATGGGGCGCCTAATCTTTCGGCCGACCTTCCAGCGCTGGAGGCGTTGGCTGAGGAACGAGGTGTCCCGATCGCGGGTAAGGATTTCAAGACCGGGCAAACATTGATGAAGACGATCCTGGCGCCAGGCATGAAGGCACGCATGCTCGGTAT
>BTQE01000001.1:0-85393 GCA_036985715.1 Rhodothermia bacterium | reverse complement strand
ATCTCCTTCACCTCGGAAATACCATCTATCTATAAATGCCCTGAACCGGTCACCTGGAATCCCCGATCCGCGAAAACCTCGACCCGAAGAAACCGGAATTGAACCGATCACTTGCTAGTCTACGGCGGAATTGATAAAACAAGGACTAACTTGTCTTTAATTGATCTCAGGTTCACAATTAGTCAAAAAAAAGCCCGCCTGTGATCTCACAAGCGGGTTTTTCCGAACAACTAAGGAACGTGTCCTAAATATCCACATCCTTTTTCTTTAAAAAGAATACGCCCTCTCGACCGGAAGTGACCACGATTACTCCGCTTTTGAAGAACGGGTAGTTACTCCAGGCGCCCAATACACCCGCGCTATTGTTCTCCCCGTAAGGGACCGTGTCAAAGTAGCCGATTTCGACGGGTGTTTTCGGATCCGAAATATCCAATATTCTCAGCCCCGCCTGATAATTCGTCTGATACATGATATTGTCTTTGACATAGAGGTTGTGGTCTATGGCATTGTTATCGGCATAGTATTCACCCACCAGTTCGGGCTCATCTAGATCAGCCAAATCGAAGATTAAAGTTCTTGTCGCATCCACGAGGCCTGAAGCCTCATCCCCCTCGTCGTTGAGATAAAAGTAGGCGTGATCCTCGGTTAGCCACCCCTGATGGGTATAGGCTACGTTCGGATATTCGCCGAGCGAAATGGCAACTGGATTATCCTTTTCAGTTACGTCCGCGATAGACAGCGCATTTCCGTTAGAGCTCAGGCATATTTCCCGGCCCGTGTAGTCCGTATCCGGACCGCGATACGTGACGCATTGTGCGTCGTGAGTTGATCCACTACCCCGCCCGGTTCGCGTATCCGCAAAACATCCTGCAAAAATCGGATTTACCGGATCCTGAATGTTGATCATGTGAAGGGCGCCGCCACATGTCTCGCCTCCCGAATCGCTACCTACAGCAAACGCGTACCCGGTGTCTTCATTGATGATAATATTGTGACTGCTGAATACTCCTTTATATATGGCCGTTTCAGTAAATGTGACTGGTGGATATTGCACATCTCGAAGCTGAGTCAGATCAAAGATCTGCATGTGGTGGGCTCCAGCACCGTCGGCAACGATGAAGGCGTGATCCTTATACACCTTGATATCTCTCCAAAGGCTAGGATTTGCTGTAGACGTTAGTGGCAAATTCCCCAGATAGAGGGGGTTGTATGGATCGGACAGGTTGATGAACGAGGTGCCATCCGTTCGGCCGAAGAGCGCATATTCATCACCCGTTTCAGGGTCTTCCCAACCCCACACGTCGTTGACCTGAATACCCCGTTTTGCCCCAATATCGGTGGTCGACAGAAAAGCCGTCATGTTTACGTCGCTACACGTAAACGCGCCCGCTGTTTCGTCTTCACACTCAACCATACCCCCTGTCACAGAGTCAAACTTCCCGAAGTCATTCGTTATGAATCCCTTCTGGGCCCATCCGTCTTCTGAGTTCGTGAAGATAAATCCTGCGCCCTCAAAATTGTCCTGACCCACTGCGCCCACCACAGCAACCCGATCGTTGACTGCGATGTCCCCACCAAAACCACTTCTAAACTGAAGTCCTTCAACATCCAGTCGCCACGTGCCCGTAACCTGTTCCCCGGTCGTCCGGAACTGGAATACAGCCCCCTCTCGCTCGCCATACCCCGCAGCGCCAACCCAGATCGAACTACCATCAAACGCGAGTGCGGAGCCAAACTGGTCGCTCCCGCCGGCTGAAAACGGTGCCAGTCGTCCGCCTGACTCCCATTCTCCCGTCTCTTCGTCCATTTTGTAAATGTGCACCTTACCGATTCCGCGATTTGCACCCGGGGCTCCAATACCCAGGTAGGGACCAATCACCAGGACGGATGCACCGAATTGATGACCATTCTGACCTGACTCGTCGGTAAGTACGCCTACCGACTTCCATACCATGTTTGCCTCGGAAAATAGATACGTATGCACCGCTCCTTTTCTCGCGTCCGTTCCCGGGGATCCAACGGCCGCAACATTTCCCTGAAGCGCCAGAATGGTTCCGAACCCTGATCTGGCCTCGATCCCTTCAGCGCTCAATTCACCGGTAGAGACCCATTCACCAGAATTATTGAGATGATAATGATCAACACGCCCGGCAACCTCTCTATCTCCCTGTGTACCAACGAGAATATGATTTCCATCTACGGCTACACTTGCACCGTATCCCGGGCCATCACCCGTAAGTTTTGCACCCTCCAGCCACACATCGTCAGTGCGGTGGTAAACGTAGACTGCATTTCCGACGGGCGCGCCAATGACCAAGTCGTCACCCGATACATCGATTGCTTGACCGAAGCCATCCGCCGTCTCACCCGCGTCTGAAGCTCGGATCTCGCTCCCCTCTGTCCAGGTGCCGTCTTCGGAAATCAAGTACACGTGGACAGATCCAGCGACAATCCGGTTACGTCCGTCGGCAATGAATACTTCGTCTCCTTGCAGTTCGACGTCAGCGCCGAATTGAGGTGCATACTGACGAGCAATGGATGACGGAATAAACAGGGGTAGGATGGCCAGAGCGGCGACTATTCTTTTCATTTGTCCGAGGGGATATTGGATGGGAATTCGGATTGTTATCGACACGCCCGAGAATGCAAAGGTGGGGATTCGAGTGCGTTGCTCGAACACGTTGACCGACGGAGTCGCCCGAAGGAGTTGCCCGAGCACGCGGTCTGAGCACCGCGTCTAAACCTAATGTATTGAAATTGAAGACTATGCGAAAGGACCGTCGCCCAAAGAACCGGACGCCGCCAGAGTACCCGCGAACAAAAAGGGCCCGATCGCAAAATGCGATCGGGCCCGAGGTAGAAGGAGCTTCGACGTCTAAATATCCACTTCCTTCTTCCGTACGATGAAGAGGCCCGTCTTACCACCGGTCACAACGATAACGCCACTCCTGAAGAAAGGATAATTACTCCAGGAAGAACCGCCACCACCGTTCGGGTCAGTATCAAAATAGGCTACTTCAACGGGGGTTTCTCTATTCGAGATATCCAATACGCGGAACCCGGCACCATAATTAGACTGATACATCAAATCTCCCTTTATGTAGAGATTATGGTCAGTCTCGGTCGTCTCCGCAATGTACTCAGCCGCAAGCTGAGGTTCATCCAGGTCGGACACATCCCAGATCAGCGTGCGCGTTCCTTCCACAAGTCCCTGAGGCTCATCACCCTCGTCGTTCATGTAGAAATACTGCTGATCGTCCGTGAGCCAGCCTTGGTGTGTATACGCAACATTCGGATACGTCGCCATCGACACCGCAACCGGATTATCCTTGTCGGTAACGTCTGCAATCGAAAGAGCCGTCTCATTCGAACCAAGGCATATCTCACGACCCTTATAGTCCTCGTCCGGCCCGCGATAGATCACGCACTGGGCATCGTGGGTATATCCGGTACTCTTTCGACCCGTTGCCGGATCGGCGAAGCATCCTGCGAATGTTGGATTTGCCGGATCTTCGAGATTCAGCATGTGAAGCCCTCCCCCGCACGTCTCTCCTCCTCCGCGGCTTCCCACTACGTACGCGAAGCCGGTCTCTTCGTTAATCACAATGTTGTGAGCGCTTGCAATTCCCTGATAAACCGTGACTGCGTCGAAAACGACAGGGGCATCCGTTACATTTCGCAGTTGCGTGAGGTCGAAAACCTGAACTCCGTGATCTCCTGCACCGTCAGAGACGATATACGCATGATTGCTGTATACCTTTATATCCCGCCATACGGCTGAATTCGCCCCTTCGGTCATCGGAAGCGTACCCAGAAATACAGGATTGTCGGGATCTGTGACGTCTACAAACGAGGTCTTGTCGGACATTCCTACAATTGCAATTTCGTGACCCGTCTCGGGGTCTTCCCATCCCCAGATGTCATTGGTACGAATACCTCTCTTGCCACCGAGATCCTTTACCGAAAGGAAGGATACCATATCTATTTCACTACAGGAAAAATCGGCCGCCATTCCGTCTTCACAATCTATCTGACCACCGGTCACAGAAGCGAACGATTTTGATTCCGTCCATACAGGATTGCCCTGGATCCATCCGTCGTCTCCATTCGCGAAAGGGAAAACAGCTCCTTCGCCACCATCGTAGCGAGCAGCACCGATCGCGGCAACTTGATCATTTGCGGCTATAGCGGATCCAAACCTGGCGCGTGCCTGCATGTCCGTCGGTTCCATGACCCATGTTTTGGCTAAGCGCTGGGTCTCCAAGCTGGGTTCGAATTTGTAAATCGCTCCATTAGAACCACCATATCCTGGTGCACCTACCCATAGAGCTCCGTTGGCCCATTCGAGAGAAGCGCCAAACGATTCTCCGCCTTGAGCAGAAAATGGAGCCACCCTTTCCTCGAACTCCCACTCGCCGGTTTCTTCATTCGCCTTGAAGAGGGCTACGGCACCTATTCTATTCTCAGAGCCTGGAATACCCACGGCCATGTGCAAACCTGCCACAAGCAGGGCAGATCCAAAACGATTTCCTTCACTGAGGCCCGGGTTCGTCAAGATACCGCCCGCTGCCCATTCGCCCGATTCTGAATCGTAGGTGAAGGTGTGAACTGCGCCTGTTGAGTTATTGGCTCCCGGTTCCCCTACGGCAGCACGCCCTTCTGCAACAATAACGACGCTTCCATAAGCTCCTCGCTCGGAAATCCCTTCTGCGATAAGTTGCGTACTAAACTCCCACGAACCCTCATCGTTTTTCACATAAGCGAACGCGGCACCAGTGCCTTCGGAGCGACGACCGACAGGTGCTCCAACAATGAGGGTGTTCTTACTAACAGAAACGGCTCCACCAAATCCTTCCGCCTCGTTCGTCAGGCGTGCGGATTCCTGCCAAGTACCGTTTTCGTCCTGTGAAAAAATGTAAACAGCGTTCGCGAGTGGGGCACCTACCGCCATCGTACGTCCTGAGATATCTACGGACCGCCCAAATCCATCTGCCTCGCTAGCATCGGACGCGGATAACGTACGGGTTTCAACCCAGGTACCGTCTTCGGATTGCTTGTAAAAATAGAGACTGCCGGGTGTAGACGAGTTTCTTCCTACACCTGCGATTACCTCATCCCCGGATACTGCGACAGCCGAACCAAACGACTGTGCTGAAGCCGGTATAGCGAGTAACGCAAAAATGGCAATGAGAAACAAAGACCTAATCATGTTTGTCGGGGTTTTCTTTGAAATAATTAACGACCCGGGACGCCGAAAAAGCGTCAAGATGATGGGTGGCGTCGAACGGATCCGATTTACCTGACGAAGTTATTGGAATAGATCTGCTGTCACAAGGGTTCCGGCAAAGACCGCAATTCAGTTCCTCTATAGACGGTGCTTGTAATGTAAACGCAAAAGCAACCATTTGTACGAAATTACGAGTACGTAGATATACTACTGTCGGCAGTGGTATTTATTCACTATGGCTCCCACTACGCGGCAACTTCCATAACGCGTAGTGGCCATAAAATTCAACCAAGCTCGGAGCTATTACGGGTTCTCCTTGTCGCCATTCATGGTCATTGACTCCCTCATGTAGTGCGAATAATCGATAGCATAGAGTGAATCAGCCTCATTGGCCTGGAAACCAAATCCGGGGTCCGATGGAATAACAATACCGCCAATCACTCCCATTCCTCCTGCCGTCACGGTTTCTCCTGATGTGTTATCGTATTCAGCCGTGACGCGGTATGTATGATCGGGTTCGAGTAGAATGCCAGATGTGCCATAATATTCTCCTCTCGTAATTCGGAGTAAATTACCTGTTTCGTCGTACGCCGGAAGACCGGCCCAAACAACCTTTCCCAGTGTTACGTCCTCCAGATAGAGGCGTGTCGAATATAGATGCAAGTGACCACCGAGTGCGACGATTCGGCCTTCAGTAACGGGTTGCCCCTCCCACGACCGAGATGATTTCCCTGAAGGAAGGTCAAATGACTTGTCTCCTGTTGGAAAAAGAGTGTCAATCTGAAATGGAACGGCTACAGCTAGAGGCCAAGGAAGGCCTGTCTTTACAATGTTGATCCGGACTCTTAGCGTAACGCCGGCGTAGGCTTGATCTGTCGGGTTGTGGAGCATTGCCGAAAGCACAAAAGTGTCTCCGGCTTCAAAAGGGATACCAATCAATGTCTTGGGCATCTTATACGGACCCGTCTCCGGGCCGGCAGCAAAAACGCGACGGGAGATCGGAAGAAACATTTCACGGTGCTCTGGATCGATTACGTTGAAATGATGCAGAACCCCGCTTGGCACATCCTGCCCTGTCGAGTCCACCAGTTCGAATTCGAAGCCGTACATGTATCCGGAAACCGGAAACTCGACATTAACGATCGGAGGATAAACAACCTCATGCTGTCGGTCTTCTCCCTCCACGCGCACCGGAAGCGGGATAGAGACGGGAGTTGTTGAAACGACTAGATCTCCGTCTCTCAGTTCTGCTACTACCGTTGCAATTCCGTCTTGCGCCGATAATTCCGGCACGAGCGTGGCGCTCATGGCAAACGCAAGGGCCATCCGAATGGTTATTTTCCACGTCATGCCGATCACAAACGGGAAAACTTGAACGTAGTGGGGAAGAAAAAACTGAATTACGGAGAGTAAGATCCTCAATTCGATAGTAAATCAATAAACCCCCAAGGGTCCTTGCGTTTCTAGTTAACCGTTCCGAACGTCGGAGTTCTAATCAAATTATTTCTCTATCCCGTGATGTTTTCAACATTTACTCTCATCCTCTCTTTTACAACGCCATCATGAAACGTCATCGATCACAGATGCTCACAGCGCTCGCGCTGATTCTAGTCACGCCCTTTATCACCCTGGACGCGACTGCTCAAGTAAAACGTCCGCTAGATCATGAGGCCGTGGAAAATTGGAATCGGATTTCCGGTGTTGAGCTGTCGCGGGACGGAAATTGGGTTCTCTGGGAAGTCGGCCCAGAGGAAAAAGACGGCCGTCTTCGAATCAAGAGCACGTTGAGCGCTACAGAATACGAAGTCAACCGAGGTGAAGCTGGAGTCTTTTCAGGAAATGGACTATATGCGGCCTTCAAGATCGTTCCGGTGATGGATTCCGTTCGAACCGCCAAACTGGCAAAGAAGAAGTCGAAGGACATGCCCAAGGACAATTTGGGAATCATGGACCTGAATACGGGCTCGATCGACCAGTTTGAACGTGTGCTCAGTTTCAAGCTACCTGAAGAACGTGGAAACAGGATCGCATTTCGACTGGTGAAGGATGAGTCGAAACCGGATTCCACGGAAGCCGACAAATCGGAGGAAGAGGAAGAAGATGAGGATGACGAGGAGGAAAAAAAGGACGAGGGTACAACACTGGTGGTGCTCGATCTGGAATCGGGCACAGAGACTAGAGTCGAGGATGTAACGGATTACGAATTTTCAAAGGACGGAGCGTGGCTCGCCTACATACGGTCCAATAAGGAAGGCGACGTCGACGGCGTATACGTGTTGCCCGAAGGGTCATCGGATGCTGCCGAGGTGCTGATAGGGGAAGGAAATTACAAGCAACTGGCTATGGACGATAGGAGCGCGCAGCTCGCGTTTCTCTCCAACAACCGTGACTTTGAATCGGACCAGCCTCACTATACACTGTATCGGGCCTCGCTGGGTGAATCGGCGTTCGTCATCGCCGGACCCGGAGTGGATGGCTTGTCAGACGGTTGGTGGGTGAGCGAACACGGGAGTGTCTATTTCTCAGACTCAGGAAAGAACCTGTTCTTCGGTACGGCGCCCATCCCGGATCCGGAACCGGACGACGATGACGTGCTTGATGAAGAAAAAGTAAAAGTCGATGTCTGGTCGTGGACGGACCCGCTGCTTCAACCCAATCAATTGGTACAGTTGGAAAACGAACAGAAGCGAACGTATTTGGCGGTTGCAATGCAGGGTAAGGACGGGATCATTCAGTTGGGCAATGAGCTTATTCCGACGGTAGTTGTGAGCGACGAAGGAGATGGATCGGTGGCACTGGGTACGTCCAACTTGCCGTATCGACAGGAAATCTCATGGGATTCTCCAGGATATATGGACGCCTATCAAATTGACGTACGTACCGGATCGCATCAACAGATTTTGACTCGTATACAGGATCGGATTCAGCTGTCTCCTTCTGGTAACTATGTGTATTGGTGGGATCGAGACGAATTGGTGTGGCGGGGGATTTCGACCGAGAGCGGAGAACCTGCAAAGCTTTCGGGTGCAATTCCGACGCGACTCGATAATGAACTCCACGACTGGCCATACAAGCCAAACAGTTACGGATTAGCCGGCTGGTCGGAGAATGACAGCCGCGTTCTCTTTTACGATAAATACGACATCTGGGCCGTCGAACCGCACGGCGATACGCCTCCACAGAACATCACCGACGGACTGGGTCGCGAACAGAACCTGCGATTTAGAATTATTGATCTGGATCCAGAAGAAGCTGCGCTAGCTTCCGACGAAGACCTCTTGCTGTCCGTTCTGGACTATTCGACCAAAAATGGCGGCTTTTATAGAGACAAAATAAATGGCAAAAAGAATCCGGAAAAAATCGTGATGGGACCGTCCGTATGGGGAACTCCGCGAAAAGCCAAAGAGGCGGACGTGCTGATCTTAACGTCTCAGAGCTTTACGGATTTTCCGGACTACTACGCGACGGATGTAAAGATGACGGAATTCCGCCCGATCAGTAACGCGAATCCTCAACAGGACGAGTACACGTGGGGAACGTCAGAACTTTACTCGTGGACGTCGACCGATGGACAACGCCTGGATGGGATTCTCTATAAACCCGACGATTTCGATCCGTCCCGGAAATACCCGATGATGGTGTATTTCTACGAGAAGAATTCCAACAACCTGAACAGACATCACGCTCCGCGGGCGGGAAGTTCGAGTATCAGCTATTCCTTCTACGTCAGCCGGGGGTACCTCCTGTTCGTTCCGGACATCCCTTACAAAGTCGGCTATCCGGGCGAGAGCGCTGTGAATGCGGTCATGCCTGGGATCACTTCGCTGATCGGCGAGGGATTTGTAGATGCAAAACGGATCGGCGTTCAGGGTCACAGTTGGGGCGGGTATCAGATCGCGTACATGGTTACGCAAACAAACCTGTTTGCGGCCGCTGAAGCGGGTGCACCGGTCTCGAATATGACCAGCGCGTATGGCGGTATTCGCTGGGGTAGCGGCCTGAGCCGAATGATGCAGTACGAGCAATCCCAGAGCCGGATCGGCGGAACGCTCTGGAACGCCCTACAAAAATATATCCACAACTCGCCGCTCTTTCAGGCGGACAAAGTGGAAACGCCGCTACTCATTATGCACAACGATGAGGATGGAGCCGTGCCCTGGTATCAGGGCATCGAATACTTCGTTGCGCTTCGTCGACTAGGACGACCCGTCTGGATGCTGAACTATAACGGAGAAGCGCACGGACTGAGGCAGTACAAGAACAGAAAGGACTGGTCCATTCGAATGCAGCAATTCTTTGATCACTATTTGAAAGGAGATCCGGCACCCGTCTGGCTCAAAGAGGGTGTACCTGCCATCAAGAAAGGAAAAACGCTGGGCCTAGAGATTGCGGGCGAGCCAGTCGCTGGAAGAGGCTCGAAGAATTAATCGGCTGGGGTTGTTCTCCCTCCGGCATTCTTGTTTACCTGAAATACTGTAGGGCGACGGCACGGTCGCTGATTCAGGCAGATGATCGACCCACTCATTTACGAATCGGTCGTCAGTCGTGAATTCGGCAATTTTGTCTGCATACTCCTGATCCATTCGCTGCTGCGCATGGCTTGACGTAGCGATCATGGAAAACGCCCACTCGTGGACAAACAGAAAGATTCTCATCATTTTCAGATGTCGGATGATTCGATGAGGCAGTCAATATCAGGACTGCTGAGTCAAGTATCCAAAGAACGTGGCCGGTTTCGGGTTGCTTACGAGCAATCTCCGACTATATTCAGGGTCCGGATCATCCCGTTGGGAGTGGTCATGAAAGATTTTAGGCCCTCGTTAGTAGCTCTGCTCACCATTCTCGCAGCATTGCCGGCCCAGGCGCAGGAAGCTCGCCTCGACGGTCTTTCCCCGCGAGCCGCGTTTGGTGCGTCCTATCCCGACGCCATCGTTCGATGGGATCACGACGCCGGAAGAGCCGACCTAATCTCTGGTGTCCGACTTGACGGACTTTCGGGCACTCCGTGGGAAGTCGCTGTCGCGGCGCTTAAACGCTACTCCTCTCTTTTCGGTATTCAGACTGAGGAATCACACTTCGAGATTCTCGACGTAAAAGACTCACGTGCCGGGGGAAGACGAATTCTGGCAAGAGTCCATTCAATCGAACCTGCTACTGAAGATCAGACTTTTTTAATCGGAATCAACCGGCCAATCGTCGGGCGGCGGTATTACATTGACGGCAACGGACGCGTCGCTGCTCCCGGTTATGTTTTCGTCTCGTCCAGCGACGCCCGCGCCTATGATGAAACACGCGACGATTGGTATGTCTTTCTCATGGCGCGGACAGACCAAGAAGAAGGGCCCGCTTTGGTCAGCGTGAGCAGGAGTTCGACCGGTCCAGAGGCATTTGCGGGAATAGAAGGGCCCATGGTGGATTCTCCGCTGAAGCTTAGTCTTTCCATCTCTCCTGCAACTCCGTGCCCTGGCGATGCTTATACCTATAACGGACAGGGCCTTGTTTACCGAACGAACCCATTAAACGGCGATCCTGAGGAAGTCACCCTTTCGAATCTGTGTGATCAGACCCCGGTGTTTTTAAGCGGAAGAGTCGTGGACGTCGCGCCCGAGTCTGGGTTACCCATATCTGAAATAGACGGGAATTTCAAGTATAGCCCCGATACACCTGGATTCGACGACGTTTCCGTGTACTACCACATCGATAACTTTCTCTCAATGATGTTCAATCACGGAATCGACCCAGGCATCGCTGATGACTGGAAGATCCAGGTATACACGAACTCGGCAGTCACGAACACGATGGTCGCGCGCTATCGATACCAGGAGTTGAAGGTAGGCGAGCCCGTCTACCCGTATCGAAATGTCGTTTATGAAGCGGCGATCATTGCTCACGAAACGACTCATTTGCTCATGTACGATCACGTTTCGTCCTCATACCTGGCGTGGGGAGAGAAGGAGCATTGGGCAATGGGTGAATCATATGCCGATTATTTTGGACTCGTATATCGGAGTCACCAGTTGGGTAACATGGAGCCCTGGAGACAACCGGTGATCGGCCAATATCATGTACTGGAAACAACGGAAGACCTGGCCCGAGACCTGTCCTCCCGTGAGCCTCATTACTCCGGATACGGAATCTCGAACTATGTAGGAAACGGTGTTGGTGACAGCTTCGGGAATATGTACGACAACAGTATGATTTTCTCGACGGCACTGATGGATTACGACCGGTTGGATGAATCCGATCATTCCAGTTCGTTTGTTATCGAGTCACTCGTCAATCGGCTGGAACGCCCTTCGTTTGCGCGTGGCCGCGATGCCTTGATGGCCGCTGTCAATGAATGTGCTCTTATCCGGTACCCGAGTGAGTTTGAATGTTGCGAATCGGGATCGTGCGATCTCGCGGTCAGGCGGGCCTTTTCAGGTCGAGGTATCGCTCCTGCGGATGGAATTGTCACCAGCATCGCTGAAAGTTCTCCCAGTCGACAACTGCCAAATGACAGCCCCATTCTCAGTGCCAACAATTTTCCGAACCCGTTTGAAACTTTTACGACGATTCAGTTCTCGAGTAGTCGCCCAGCGCAAGTTGACATCCGTATTTATGATGCTCACGGGAAGTTGATTGACGAGCTGTTGAATGAGACTCGGCCGGCCGGTCAACACTCGATCCAATGGAGACCGAATAACGTTTCAAGCGGTGCCTACTTCTTCGAGATTGCTGCCGACGGATTCTCAAAACGAGGCTCCGTACTATTTGTAAAGTAGATTGTACCGATCGCCCCCTGACGAGGTCTTCTCTGGGTACTCCTACTGTATTCCATGCGAGACCACCATGAAATCGATACCATCGAGCTGCTAACGATGGAAGAAGGCGCATTTCAGAAATATCCAAAGGATGAGAAGCCTCGACTGGGTACCAACTAAGTGCTTACAGCTTAGTCTCTGGTTAATAAGTTCGTTCGTACTAGCAGGCTGTAGTGCCACGAACGTCTCTTTGTTCGAGTTGTCGGGCCAGACGATGGGCACTACCTATCGCTTGACATATGCCTCTAGCGAGAACCGAGAAGCCTCTTTGAAGGAAGAAGTTGAGCAGCTCCTTCGAGCAATCAATCAGTCGCTTTCTCCCTTCATCGAGTCATCTCTCATTTCGCGAATTAATGCAAGTCGAGATACCGCCCAGACCTTTGCGATCGATCGTCATTTTGAAATCGTTTTTCAGCATGCTCAATATATTCATGACCTTACGAACGGAGCCTTCAACCCGGCTCTGGGTCCGCTGATTAGAGCCTGGGGGTTCGGAAAAGACGAACCCCGGACCCTGGACAGTACCGAGGTCAATGACCTGCTTCAATTCACGTCCCTTGAGATATTCAGTTTTGAAGGAGACGATCCTCCCCGGCTGCGCAAGCAAAAGGCAGAAGGCGAACTCGACTTCGGTGCGATTGCCAAAGGCCATGCCGTGGATGAGCTGGGGGCGCTACTGGAGAGCGTGGGAATTTTCGATTACCTCGTCGAAATCGGAGGTGAAGTCAGGGCGCGAGGCAGCCATCCGGAAAACCGTTCCTGGAGAGTAGGAATTGAAAAACCACTTGAAGCCTCCCGTGATTTACAGGTTATCGTAAATCTGTCAGATATCTCCATGGCCACGTCCGGTAACTATCGAAATTACTATTGGACCGAGGGCCGGAAAATAGTCCACACGCTGAATCCTTTGACCGGATATCCCGAGGACAATTCTCTGCTATCGGTTTCTGTGATCGCCAAAAACTGCATGACGGCCGATGCCTTCGCGACTGCCTTTATGGTACTTGGCCGCGATCGTACCCTCGAATTTGTCGAGCGTAACGGCGGACCCGATGTATACTTGATATCCGGGAGCGATGAAGAAGCATGGGAGACTTCAACAACCGACGGATTCTCCCGGCTAATCGAGACCGAGACTGAATTCTAGATACGCGGCCCCTTACTACGGAATTTCCTAAGCTCCAACATACGTCGGCGGCACGATCCCATTCAGCCTGAGATATACAACCGACTGACCTCGATGATGGGTCACATGGTCGCGCATAAACAGGACTATTTCGTTCATAGGAAGTACTCCTGCGAATGTCTCGACTTCCTCATGAAGCTGTTCATCAGTTAGGCTGCTGAGTACGCTCGAGCAGTAATCGAAGGCCTCCTCTAGAAGCTCGGCAGTCTCCTCTTTGGATTTTCCCTCAGCCGTATAATCCCTATCTGGAGCGTCTGTGCCCCCTAAGAAACTCGACGCGAAAAAGACATTGCTCTGCGCAATATGAAGCATCTGCTCTGCAAAATTCCATCGTGCAGTCTTTCGCTCTTTCCCACTGTGGAACGAAATACCTGGCAAATTTGGAATTGACATTTACGGTGGTTGCTAACGCGGTGGGGGCCGCTGCCACGACTCCGGCTGCTCCGAGGCTCGCCGAACGTAAAAATGTACGACGGTCAGTAGGTGTTTTCATTCGAGGTTGCGATGATTGGTTGGTTCTTGTCAAGCGGCTGACGTTTCGAATACTCGTTAAAGGCATGCAGGTTGCAAGACAACCTCAATCTCAAATCTGCTTTCGAAATCTTTCACTTCGACCCACTATTAGGCCCATTTTTATTTACTCACGCGACTCAGCCGATCCCTGCCTCCACTCATCATGCTGCTCATCCCGGATCCGTCTGCGCTGGATGGGCTTCCGACCCCCTTTGATACCGGCGGACCGCGGGCCATGTGGACGGGCACTCCGAATGTGCACGCAATGATTCCTACCGAACAGCCGCTATGGAAAGTCTACTTTTTTGAGCGCTGCTCTTTTTGCTCAGACTTGAAGCGATCGACAGCTCGCCGGATCTGAGGATCCGGACTTCCTTCCATATTGGTCCAGACGGAACCAACTGCACTTTTGTATCCGTCGATCCCCATTTCTGTCAGAAGTGAAACACCCCACTTTCGGCACGTCCGTTTCAGATCTTCACCGACTGCGTGCCTCGGTACGGGCTCACGGTTGTTCTCGGCTATGAAGTCCTGCAGATCACCAATGCCTCTGTCCTGTCGGTTACTTGAAAAATAGCTTACAGCGAGCCCTATTCTTGATACTTCCTGATACCAGTTGCGCGGACGGCCGCCTTCGTCGCTTACACGACGATCGAATCGTGCAACGGACTTGAAGTCGGGAAACATGGGGAGCGTCTCTCTACAGATACGGGCAAGTTTGAGTGCTCGATTCCGCATATCATATCTATAGTATAATTCGAACTGATGTCGTCTTAGTCTTTGTAGCGCATCCTTTTTTCTGTTCACGGCAGCTGAAAACGCCTTACCGTCTGTTACACCCGGAGGAACGACTAAGAAGACGCTGGTCAACGACTTTTTCTCCTCGTAAACCATCCGCAGACCATCGATTTTTACTACCGCGCCTTTGAGAGTTGCGAGCGGTTTCTCAATCACGGATCGCGACGAAGTCGTATCAAAAAGCGGAATTACGATATCGAGAACACTGACCCGTGCAAGGATGCCGTCAATCTTCGTCGATAGTCGCTCCTGTTCTCCGGAGAAATCAAGCGATGAGTACGCTTTATATTCAGTCCAAAAACTGTCGTACAGCTGAAAAGAGGTCTCTTCTGGAACACAGTCCCAAAGAACGAGGGCATTAAAGTAGAGGAGGTCTTCTAGAAATCCTCCTTCCCTGTTAGGAGTCATACCGGATCTCAAATTGTGCCGCAGTGAACCGCTTGGGTATCGGCAGAGAATTGCGAATTGTATAGCTCAAGTTTCGTTCTTTTGGGTGAATCCAATAACATTACGAGCCCCTTTTCGCCTCCAACCCTGGTGCTTCGACTCGTGTTTATCGAACTGAAATGATCGTCGGATTGTGTATTCACGGCCCGGTTGGTCCTTCGTCTATTCACGACACTCGCGCGTACATTGGCCCCAAATACGGATATCGTTGGCGACGGCATGTAGTTTGACGCCTGGATACCAGGGAGCATACTGGCACGTATGCTGGACCGAATCCGAGTCCTGGTTCGGTAGTCCTAGTTGTCTCCGTCCGTCTCCAAGAACTGTTTAATCGGAGATTCGATCTCTTCGTACGTCGCGTGGGGATTCAGTAGAGCCAGGTCGAACCGGTCCGTACTCAGATTCGTAATAAATGTCGTCGTGCTAAACATTGTCGCCTGGGCCTTAACGGGTTCGTCGTTAGATACGCCCGAGAAGGAACGGACATCCGTCTCTCCTTCCCCATTCAAGACCGCATCCAAATCCAGCTTTTCGTCAATCGGCCCCGACACGAAATAAGAATTCGTCTCGATCGGCGTACCCTTGATCTCAGAGAGTATTTCCGTCGCTTTTGCCAGGGATTCGGCCATTCTCGGATCGCCAAATGCCGAAAAATCGAGCTTTTCGTTCAAACTCGAACCCGTCAACGATTCGAACATGATTTCTCCAAGGCGTTGATCATAGGCGGCCAGGGTCTCAGACCCGCCAAAATCTTCGGCCGTCCAGAGATCCGTGATCATATAGAACTTACCCTGTTGTTCGTCCGTCTCGGCTGATTTTTGGACGGTTTCTACGATCACGATATTCTGTTGCGCGCGAATGCCTCTGATCTTTTTGCGTTTTCCCTTCTTGACAGACACCTTGGTCTCCATTTCGTAGGTTGGCTGATCACGCGTTTCTGAAGGAGTTAACTCAGGTACCTCTTCCATTCGCGCATTGATGTTATCCACCGCCCCCTTGGCCATCTCAAACATCTCCGTAAATCCCTGTGCCCAAAATTCCTCCGTCTCGTGGTTGATGTTCACAAACCTTTCGGTTGCCAGGTCCGTGAGTGTCGCCGCCTCGGCGTCGCCGGACAACTTCAAATCACCATTGAGGTATACCTGATTTATCGACACGCTGCCAAACATATCTGCCACTTGGGAGAGCTGCGAGGGCAGGTTCATTGTTGAAACTTCGATATAGCTCACGTACTCAGCGTCTGTAGGTTTAGCGTCGTTGTCCCGAATATCGATGTCGTCCTTCCCCTCTTGCATTATGATCCCTTTTTCGAGATCGATAGTTGTTTTCGACTTTGGCAACGCGGACAGCAACATCTGACCGAACTGATCGGCAGCTTCGTCCCAGAGTCCGCTGACGAGCTTCTCGATCTGCCGGTCCACCTGTCGATCAACTTCTTCGTCCGCCTTTTTCTTAAGTGTCTCCTCTGCCTTTTTCTTCGCCCTTTTGAGTAATCCTCCAATCTGCGCGTTTGCGGGCGCTGAGGCCATTAACGAAAAACCTATCAGGAAAACGAGAATTCGGACGATTCGCATAACGATACCTCGCGAACAGAATGGGGAATGATGGGGATTTGTAAAGAAAAGGGAAGGGGAGCACAATGACAACGTAAAAGGCTTCGGATTTCGAAGGTATCTGTAAACCATTCAGCAGTCCGAGCGGTCATAACCGCTTGGAATGTGTCAACAACTTTGGAAAAATTGTTGATATACTTACGGTTTCGGCCTTCTTCGTTGCTTTTCCTGTTTTATTCGGGTTTGCATCCGATACGGCCGAGCGTTGGACGAAAGAAATCAGAATTCGAAAGGCGTCGGGCGCGACGCTAGTCCACCGGCAAACCAATTTGCTTGATAATGTCCCGCATCCGTCGATCCGATTGATATTCTGGTGGAAGAAATGAAAACTGGAACCACTTCAGCATCGGGTCTTTTTCTCTGAAAGCCGTTTCAAAGGCCGCGAGTGCAGCCCCTTTTTCTCCAAACCAGGCGTAGATGTATGCATCGATTGTTATCGGGACATACTGGTCTCCTCGCAGTTCACTAACTGCGGAAAGCAAATTCCTCGCTTCATCATCTTTTCCGGCTTTACCGTACAGGCGTGCCAGTGTCACGTTTACGAAAGGAGATGGAGACTCGAATTCTTCCAGAACACCGATAGCGTCACGGATCCGACCGACCTTCTCATAGCCTTCCGACAATCGAATGGCCAAACCTGCATGATTTCCATGGAGATTGCGTACTTGGTCGTACTCCTGTTTCGCGAGAATTGGCTCTTCCATCAAATTCAGGCCCCACACGTAGTTGATGCCGATGATCAACGATAAAGGATCGAGCTCGCTGGCGCGACTGATATGGACATAGCCCTGATCCAGCTCTCCCATTATAAAATGATCGAGCGATTTCCAGAGATGGGCTATAGCGTGATCTGGCTCAAGCTGTAGGGCTCGTTCAAAACTTGTCATGGCTTCGTCCCACTGCCAATCGTACCCGAGGGCAATACCTAGTGCGGCATAGGCATCGGGAAGACCAGAATCTAAATCGATGGCCCGTCTAGCGTCCCCTATAGAAAGCGGTAGGGTATCAAGGGGTTCATTAAAGCCCCACGCAACGAGAATTGTTAAGGTTTGAGACCGAAATGCATACGTGGGAGCATACTGGTCGTCGATATCAATAGCTTTGTCAAATAGTTCTTGAGCTACTTCAAGATCAGCTAATGTTCGCTTGTTGTAATAATATTTTCCCTCGAGATAGAGTCGGTAAGCTTCGGGATTAACTTCATACGCGGTGCCGGTGTTCTGGTCAACATTCAGTTCAATTTCAAGCGCATCAACAATTTCTCGTGATATCTCATCCTGAACAGCTAAGACGTCGTCCATTTGTCGATCGTACCTATTTGACCAGATTCCAAATCCGGTTTCTGAATTCGTCAGTTCGGCCGTCACGCGAATAGTTTCTCCCTCTTGACGGATCGTTCCTTCTAAAACCATACCGACGCTTAGTGAGTCACCGATCGCCTGCGGTGAAAGACCCTTCCCCTGGAAATAAAATGACGACGCTCGAGCAGCCACTCGGAGACCCCCAAGACCCATCAATGCATTACGAAGTTCTTCCGCCATTCCTTCTCCGAAATACTGATTATCAGTATTGGGACTCAAATCCGTGAACGGAAGGACCGCAAGTGAATACTCATCAGAAGTATTGAGTCCTGTAGCTGAGTCAGGCTGACGATCGGTTCTCCCAATCAGAAAGAGGACAAGTGCAACAAGGATTAAGCCTGCAATGCCCATTGCCCACTTTAGCGGTGATATCGAAAACGATGTCTTTTCTCCGGTATTGATACGCACGGATTCCACTCTACTTCCACGCGACTCCGTCGTCCGATCGAGCCGTAGATCAGAAAGCGCCTTCACAACCAGGTCTGCCGATGCCGAACGCTCGTCAGGATCCTTCGCGAGAAGCTGATTTAGGATCTCATCAAGCTCTGGAGGCACATTGTCAACAGAAGAAGAAAGCGGAGCAGGCTGCTCATTCAGAATGGAGTATCCGATTGACGCCTCGTATTCACCCTGAAACGGTCTCGTGCCGGAAAGCAACTCATAAAGAATGATCCCGAGCGACCATAAATCGGATTTAAAATCGACCGTCAGCGATCGAACCTGCTCAGGACTCATATAGGCAGCTGTTCCTACAGTACTTCCCGTTTTGGTGAGATCAATACCCCCGCTCAGCTTTGCCAAACCGAAATCAAGGATCTTGATCTCCTCCTGATCGGTGAGCATGATGTTTGCGGACTTGATGTCTCGGTGAACAATACCCTGACCGTGTGCACGGTCCAGCGCACTCGCAATCTGAATGCCAATGGAAATAACCTTGTCGACGGACGCGGGGCCACCCTCAATGACATCTTTGAGCGTCATACCCGAATAGAGCGCCATGGCGATGTACAGACGTCCGTCTTCTGCCTCTTCTATGTAGACGCGAGAGCACCACGTCTTCAGGCGTGGGTGAATCGCGTTTCTTGACAAATTATTGGAACATTTACATGTGTTGAACATATGTTTATGGATGTCCCAGACAGCACAATACAAATATCGCTTGTATCCGAATGGCCGGCAGCGAGAAGCGCTTGCCTGCGCGTTCGGCTGCGTACGCTACGTATACAACTGGGGATTGGAGCTTCGGACAGAAGAGCCCATGACGTACGCCCGTTCGAGTAAACGGTTGACTCATCTGAAGAAAGAAACCGAATGGCTAAACGAGGTCTCGAGTGTGGCTCTGCAGCAGTCGCTCAGAGATTTACAAACAGCGTTCGTACGCTTCTTCGAGAAACAGGCGCAATTCCCGAGTTTCAAGAAGAAGTCTGAGCGGCAGACGGCTCGCTTTGTCCAGACGAGCTTCCAGCTAAAGCGCGGCAAACTCAGCCTCGCCCGCGTGCCCGGACTCATCCGAGTCGCGTGGAGCCGCGATCTTCCGTCTGTTCCTTCGTCCGTGACTGTCGAGCGAGATCCTTCGGGCAGATACTTCGCTTCGTTCGTCGTAGCGTTCGACCCCATCAAACTTCCCGCAAGAGACAAGCAGGTGGGTATTGATATGGGGATAACGGACCTCATTGTGACGAGCGACGGCTTTAAGTCGGGCAACCACCGGCATTTCCGGAGGTTTGAGAAGCGCCTGGCACGCGCGCAGCGGAGTCTTTCGAGAAAACAGAAAGGCTCGAACAACCGCCGAAAGCAGCGGCTAAGAGTTGCGAAGATCCATGCGAGGATAGCGGACTGCCGCAAGGATGCGCTCGACAGGCTGAGTACGAACCTTGTTCGCACGTACGACCTGATTTGCCTGGAAGACCTCTCGGTCAAGAACATGGTTCGCAACAGGCGGCTTTCGAAAGCCGTCAGCGATGCGAGCTGGGGCATGTTCGTTCGGATGCTCGAGTATAAGGCCGAGTGGTATGGCGGCGCGGTGGTGAAGATCGATCGCTGGTACGCGTCTTCGAAAACATGTTCGAACTGCGGGCACGTCGTTGACAAGCTGCCTCTGACGATCCGCCTCTGGACATGCAGCAAGTGCATGGCCGAGCTCGATCGCGATATCAACGCGGCCAAAAACATATTAGCGGTAGGTACTACCGTGATAGCTTCTGGAGAGAGTGTAAATCCAGTCGCCGCCATGCGCGGCGTCGGTTGTTCTCAGTGAAGGAAGAATCCCCGAGTTTACCCGGGGAGGTTCAATTGATAGATCGTGCAGATGTTGGCGTGATCCAGACTCGAAGCTGCCTTCGCCTCTTGAATAAACCGTGCTTTGGCAGTCTCGTCCGCAGACAGTCCGGGAGGAAGAAATTTTAGGGCGACTTCTCGATCCAGTTTGGTGTCTAAGGCCCGATACACGACACCCATGCCACCACGGCCGAGCTCTTCGAGAATATTGTAGTGTGAAATCGTTGTGCCGACCATTACAGGATCTGGGTGGATGTGACCATCTTGAATCTATGGTCAGGTAAGAAACGAGGTTAGGATGAGAATCACAAAGAACTAAGCCCCGTATCAATCGGCCAACACCCAGAATTCGAAGTGTCTCCTGTTTACATACATCATATAGATACAGCCGTCCCCGATATATCCTATCCTCAGGAGAAGATCGGGCAGGTCATGCTCGCGCAGATCGATCCAGAGAGTAAAGGCGCCCGGCTCTTGCGCCGCGTGTACAAACATTCCGGCATCGAGAAGCGGCATAGTGTAATTCGCGACTATGCAGACAATGACCACGATGGCCTCTTCTTCGACGCAACCTCGGACTCCTACAGGTCCCCATCAACAGGAGTTCGCAATGACCTGTATGCCATCGAAGCACGCAAACTCTTCCTGGAGGTAAGCCGGCGAGCGATCGAAGGCTGTCCTGAAATTGACAAGAATGATATTACGCACGTCATCACTGTCTCGTGCACCGGATTTTTCGCTCCAGGTCCGGACTACCATATCGTGAAAGACCTGGGGCTCGACCCTTCAACACAGCGATTCCACATAGGATTTATGGGCTGTTACGCCGCTTTCCCCGCCTTGAAAATGGCGGAAGCATTTTGTACGGCAGATCCAGAAGCAGTCGTGTTGATCGCGTGCCTTGAGCTCTGCACATTGCACCTTCACCCCTCCGAGGAAATTGATGGCATCGTGGCCACGTCCGTTTTTGGGGACGGAGCCTCTTCCGCAATAGTGAGCGCTCGCACACCTGCATTTGCGAACACCTCCCTCAAGATTACCAAACTTCTCTCCACGCTTGCCCCGGATAGCGAAGAAGACATGGCATGGAGCATCGGAGATCACGGATTCGACATGGTTCTCTCAATGCATGTACCACATATTCTTGAGGCGAATGTAGAATCGATCGTGACCACACTTCTGAAAGAAGTTGGTTTGAAACGAAAGGATATCGACCACTGGGCCATTCACCCTGGAGGGAGGGCCATTCTTGACAAAACGGAGCAGGCCCTCGGTCTCAATGGAGATTCTTTGTCCGCGTCCCGTTTCGTGCTTCGAGACTATGGAAACATGAGCAGTGCGACGATTCTCTTTGTCCTGAAAGAAATCCTGACTTTAAAGGCCGCCCGACCCGACGAGAAGATTTTCGCCATGGCATTCGGGCCTGGTCTCACAGTAGAGAGCGCTCTTTTTACACGAGTGTAAATGGGTACGCTCTTTCTCCGACACCGTGACCCATTCCTCCTGGAAATGATGGAGGATCCAGATTGTGACGAAGAGAAGCTCTTTCGCACGTACAAGCAGTTCGCGTACGTGAATCGAGTTATTGCTGGTTGGCGCCGGGTCTATAAGAAGTGGTTGCGTCCCAGGCTGCTTGGCGGCCCTTCAACCCTTCTGGACATTGGCTGCGGCGGCGGCGACCTTGTTTCGATGATCGCTAAATGGGCGCGAGCCGATGGATTGCAACTGGATATCACGGCTATTGAGCCCAACGAGCGAGCAATCAGGTATTTGCGAACTCAAGAGCTTCCCGAAAACATCTCGTATCGACGAGCAACATCAAGTGATCTCGTTGCGGAAGGACGCAACTTCGACGTGGTCATTTCGAATCATCTCATTCACCACTTGTCTGAAGAGGAGCTTAGAGGGTTGCTCGAAGATTCTACGATACTCGCATCGAAACTTTCGATTCATAACGATATCCGCCGAGACGACCTTGCGTATGCCGGGTTCGCTACGACAAGACTCGTATTCAGGAAATCGTTTATCACCGAAGACGGATTGACCTCGATTCGAAGATCGTACCTCCCCTCTGAGCTTCGGCAATTGATCCCGCCTGAATGGCGGGTGATCCCGATGGCATTTTTCAGGAATCTACTCATCTGGGAGCCATGACAACAGTCGACGTGGTCGTTGTAGGAGGTGGTCCGGTTGGCTTGTTTCTCGGATGTCTCCTTGTCCAACGGGGAATCTCGTGTCGAGTGATAGAAAAGCGAACCGAACCCACGACCCACTCGCGATCCATTGGCATCCACGCACCGGCCCTTGAGCGCCTGGCCGACGTGGGCGTGGTGGACGAGTTGATCGATAGTAGTGTGGTGGTGACCGAAGGCATCGCATTTGCTAACACGCGCGAGATTGGCCGGCTTTCATTTGAATCGTGTCCCCCTCCTTTTCGGTTCGTTCTTGCCATACCACAGTTCATCACGGAAGAGGTTCTAACGAAGCAACTTTCCGTATCGGATTCATCAGCATTGATTATGGGAAGCGAAGTACAAAATGTTCAGGAAGACGAGCGCGGCGTGACCATATCGACTGACGTCGGCGAAATTCGTTCGCGTTTCGTGACGGGTTGTGACGGCCAAGACAGTTTCGTCCGTGAAAGCCAGGGAATCGGGTTTCCCGGTGGCCAGTACGATGACGTTTTTGTCATGGGCGATTTCGAGGATGCGACCACTTTTGGAAGGCGTGCGGTTGTCTACCTGACCGACAGTGGCGTCGTTGAATCATTCCCTCTTCCAGACGGCATCCGTCGCTGGGTAGCTCGGACAGAGAATCTAATCAGTGCCCCCCAGCCCTTTCAACTCAGCAAGTTGGTGCTGGAGCGTACGGGACAAGTTGTACCAACGGATTGTTGCTCGATGATCAGCGCCTTTTCCACGAGCCATCATCTGGCTGATAAAATGGCGTCCTGCCGAATTCTTCTTGCCGGAGATGCCGCCCACGTCCTGAGTCCGATCGGAGGACAGGGAATGAACCTGGGGTGGCTGGACGCATGGGACGCGGCGCACGTGATTCACGACGCGCTGGCTGCCCCGCACGAGCGAGAGAAACTAATGCACAGATACGATTTGCGACGACGTCAGGCCGCAACTCGTGCGACAAAACGGTCGGAATTCAACATGTGGATGGGACGGCGCTCCAGTTTGCAAAAGCTGAAATACGTCGGCGTAAAAATGGCACTGAATACACCAGTGAAAAACTACTTCGCGAGCCGGTTTACGATGCGCGGGCTTTGATTGGTGACGACCTAGTACTTAATGACACAAGTCAGCGTAACGTTTCTTAAGCAGTATCTGGTTCACCGATTCCTTTTTCCATTCGAAGGGAGCAGCATCCTCGTTGTAGACCTCGACGAAGTCGTCAATGGCTCGTCGAATCTGGAATGGATGCGTGAAACTGGCTCCACGAAGGCTCGCCCTCGTAAGGATGCTGAACCAGATTTCGACCTGGTTCAGCCAGGAGGCGTAGGTCGGCGTGAAGTGCAAATGGACATTCTTGTGGCGAGTTAGCCAGCGGTCGTGTTTCGGCTTATGGGTATTGAGGTTGTCCAGGATGACGTGAATCTCGACGTCTTCGGGGTAGGTGGCGATGAGATCGTTCATGAAGTCGAGAAACTCCCGGCGCCGCCTCCGCTTGTAGTGCCCGGCCTTGATGCGCCCGCTAACCACATCGAGCGCAGCGAAGAGCGTCGTTGTCCCATGCCGTTTGTACTGGTGACTGTGCCCGGTGAGCGCTCGTCCGTTGGGCAGGCGGAGCCAGCCCTGGGCCCTTTCGAGCGCCTGGATATGCGGTTTCTCGTCGACGCACAAGACGATCGCATTTTCGGGCGGCGCCAGATACAATCCGATGACGTCGGCCGCTTTCCGGGCAAACTCGGGATCGGTGCTCTCGCACCAGGAGCGCCTGCGCTGCAGCTGTACGCCGTACTTCTCGAGTACGCGCCACACGTAGCGCGGTGAAAAATCCAGCGCGCGCGCCAACAGGCGCCCATTCCACGACGCGTAGCCCTTCGGAGGCCCTTCGTCGAGCTTATCGAGCAGGCGCCGCTCCGCCGCGAGGCCGTAGATCACGCGCCGCCCCGGTCGAGCTCGATCCTGAAGACCTTTCAAGCGATCGGCGAGAAAGCGTTGGCGCCACAGACTCACCGTAGCTGGTCGAACTGCGAGACGGCGCGCAATTTCAGCGCCTTTATGCCCATCGGCTGAATCCAATATGATACGGGCACGCACGACTATTCGTTGTTCTGTTGTCGTTGCCCTTACCCAAGCCTCTAGCGTCTGTCGTTCTTCGCGCGAAAGCACAATATCCGATTGTCCCATGACGAGCCTCCAAAATCATTGGAAAGTACTATGGGAGATGAAGATAAGGCTAACGCTCTTTAATGTCACTAAGTACTAGAGCGTCGTAGATATAGGTAATCGAACACAATGTTTTAAAATGGCCGGTTTTAGGCCGATACCACTCATGCTAGCCGTGCCTATTCTGCGCGACCCTCCCATTTCTTTTACCACCGAAGACTATGCCACAGTCCATGCTTGCGTTTCTCGCAATGTCGATAGCGGTGCTTGTCGCTCTGAATCAACAGAGATCAGAGATACGATCTTATGAGTCTATCGTAGACGCCGAATACGAAATCATGGCCAACGCGGTATCCATTGAACAGTTGGAAGTCATTGCCGCAAGTACAATCTGGAACAATTTGGAGGTGTGGGACGATAGCGTCATCACCCGGAATTTCAGCCTCCCGACTTTTCAGGAATCATTCGATGTTTCGGTCTCCGTACAATTCGTCGACGGGTCGGGCTATCCTTCTGTCACGCCGACCACGGTCAAGGAAGTGGCCGTCAGCGCAGAAAACAATAGATATACGTCTCCCATTGTCACCCATGCGCGCCTTATTTCTGAATAGCCCGTGCAGTTCATTCTTGACAACATATCGGCGATTCTCATCTTCTCTGTCGTAGCAGTGGCCGTGGCCGCTACTCAGCTCCGTTCAACTCAGAGCACGGTCGAATCGACGGTTTCCTATATGTCGAAGAAGCAGACGCTTGAGCTCGGCGCAACGCTTGAGCAGGAGCTCAAGCTCACTGGGCAGGGAACGACAAACAAAATTGATGCGGCCATCAAGAATCCCGCCGGTCAAACAACCAGTTTCATCTTCTGGCGAAATAACGGAATCGTCGACCTGAAAGTTGAGTTTCGACTCGTGGAAACCGACATCATCCAGGTGAGCGGTACGGACGTGCAGCGCTACCGAATGGATCGATACGAAAACGATGTCTACCGAGGTGGAAGCGCCCCAACGCTTCGAGATTTCATTATAGAACCTCTGGACGCATCGGGAAATGTCGTTGCGCCCGCCAGTGCCGTTCTCGTTCGGGCACGAATCCGCGACACCTATCCGGTCGGCGATCCAGACGACATGCATATCGGTTATTCAGTCTGGGGATTGACGCTTCGTCCGGAGAATCTCTAGTCAGTGAGAATTCATCTTAAGAATTCAAGAAAGCCCGCCGATACAAACCATACGTGCTGTATCTGCGACAAACGTACGGCGCGCGTCTCCTTCCCCGGAGATATTACCACTACCACACAGACCACTACTACCAGAGAGACGATACCATGGGTAAAACTGCACTCCTACTGGTCCTCGTGAGCATTTATGGCTGGACCCTTAATTCTTCGACGCAGAGCAGGAATTACCTCGAAAGAGAAGACGAACAGGCATTTTACCAGGAAAAGGTGCTCGCGCGTGAGCGTGCCATGTCCGGATTTAACGTGGTTGTAACCGATACGGAAAACGACTTCGACAATTTCCGCTTAGATCTTCTAAGCAATCAGTACCGCGACGGCACTTTCTCGATCTCAGCGATTGGCGGGTCAGGCGACACCGTTACGGTGCTGGCTACGGGATCCGTAGGCCGTGCTGACTATACTATTGTCGCCGATATGGTCCGGGAGGCATCCTCTCCTCTTTCGGCGCTGAATATTAGTGGTCCAGTTTCGACAAGTCTCGGGAACGGGAATTCATTCGAGATTACCGGCTATGATACCAACCCTGGAGATGCTGTCGGTTCGGGAAACGCACCTGACACGTACGGGATCAATGCCATGGATACGGGTGCCATGATCGCAATGCAGGGTGGATTGGATGCCGACCAGGTAACCGGGAAAGGTGGTGGAAACAGTTTTAGCGATGGTTTCTCGGTCAAACTCGTGCAACTCGAAAATGATATCGCCACCCACCCGTTGTGCGTAACCGACCCGGCCCGCTGTCCTGTATTCAACGGTAATCAGCGATTCACCGGAAACGACACCTTCGGCTCGCCGGAAGCGCCGGTAATTGTGACCGTAAATGGCGACGTTGAATTCAAAGGAAACGTAACCGGCTACGGTATACTGCGAGTAAAGGGACAGTTTGCTACCGTCACAGGAACGCCGCGTTGGGAAGGACTCGTATATGCCTCCACCAATGGAGGATTACACGAGCTCAGGGGAAATCCCAAGATTTATGGTGCCTTAATCCTGGAGTCAATTACAGACCAAGGAGGACCAGGCGCAGAAATGAGCTTTAAGATCCGGGGAAATGCAGCGCTATACTACAGTTCAATGGCGCTTGACCGAATTCCAGTACTGAATTCGATCCAAGTTAGCGGACCCGCGGAAGTCCAGTTGCTAAATATCCGCCAGGCATCTGCCGAAGCCACTGATTACGTTGGACTCCAGTCAAACTAGCCGAGACACAAATCTTACAGACTCCCATTTTTGAAAGTCCTGAGAGATAATTCTCAGGGCTTTCATTGCTTCAGTCGATTAGATCACCGCAAGATCCTCAAAATCATATTCGATCCCTTCTTCGACGGACGGGAGCTGATCAACTCGGATCGTCAATACAGGGCAACGAGCCTGCTGCGCAGTTCGCTCGGCCACACTACCCATAAATAGATGATCCAATCCGGTGAGTCCATGCGTGGCCATTACGATGAGCTCAACGCCTGACTCCTGGGCGAATTTGGGAATATCGCGAGCCGGGTGGCCTTTGAACACGTCGATCTTCGTCTGTATCGCATAGCCTCCTGTTTGGTCGAGAAGCTTGATGATATTCCGCCGGGATACGTCTTCGATCTCCGGAATTACGTCGTAAATGGATTGATAGAACGGTCCGTAGAAAGCCGGATGGAACGTGTCTTCAACGACGTGTACGATTTCGACCGTTGCTCCGATTGTGTCGGCCAGTTCGCGCGCGTACTTCAGTGCAGCTATCGAATATTTCGAAAAGTCGAGCGGAACCAGGATCCTGTTGCTCCTCCCGATCTCCAAATGCCGCTCTTCCATCGCACTGACGGTGAAAACCGGACAAGGAGCTGTTCGAATGACCTCCTGGGCGACACTTCCAAGCATGAAAGCGCGGAAGCCTCTCCGACCATGCGTGCCAATGACAATCATACCTGCTTCCACATCAGCTGCATACTTGACGATTCCTGGAGCCGGAGTTATTGCTCGCTCCGTTATATACTGAACGGTAATCCACGTAGCGTCTCTTTCTTGGAGTAGCTTATGGACGTCGTTCTTCCATTCAAATACCTCCTTTTGAGTAAGGCGTTCTTCATGAATCACTTCCACACGAAGCAGGTCAAGATCGGCCCCGGTTCTAGCGGCCACGTCGATGGCATACGTCACAACTTGATCTGCGTGAGGTGATCGATCGACCGCGGCTACTATTTTCTTTATACTGAACATCGCTTGCACCTCCAAATTTAGGATTGACTCCCTCGGATGTACGGGTGAACGGGAAGCAGAGGTACAGGCGAGAGTCGTAGCAGCCTGTAGGGCAAACTGCAATCAGGAGGTAGGACATTCCCTCGCACTCTCTTTCAGCGAATAAACCCGCCCCTACGACATGAACGGACTCGCCAGGGACGCCTAATCTGTGTCGGGTTGTATGGAATGTATCCCTGCGAGGTCCAGAAGAAAGGCATACTCGAAGGCGGTTTCCCTGTGACGTTTGAGCCGACCGGTTGCCCCCCCGTGACCTGCTTCCATATTCGTCTTGAGAATCAGCAGATTGTCGTTGGTCCTCAACGCCCGAATTTTGGCGACCCATTTAGCCGGCTCCCAATACTGCACCTGCGAATCATTCAAACCAGTGGTCACGAGCATATTCGGATAGTCCTTCGCCTCAACATTGTCATACGGCGAGTACGAAAGCATATAGTCGTAGTACGCCTTCTCATTTGGATCCCCCCACTCATCGTACTCACTTGTCGTGAGAGGAATGCTGTCGTCGAGCATGGTCGTTACGACATCCACCCAGGGAACATTCGCGATGACTCCCTGCCACAAATCGGGACGCATATTTGTGACGGCTCCCATCAATAGACCACCTGCACTGCCTCCCCGGGCAAAGAGACGAGTCGGATCCGCATAGCCCTCATCAATCAGGTACTCGGCAACATCAATGAAATCTGTAAACGTGTTTTTCTTCTTGAACAGTTTCCCATTTTCATACCACTGGCGCCCCATCTCCTGTCCCCCTCGAATGTGCGCTATGGCATAGACAACTCCGCGGTCAAGTAAACTGAGGCGCGAGTAACTGAACGTGGCATCCATGCTCGAACCATACGATCCGTACGCATATAGTAGTAGCGGCGACGCTCCGTTAAGTGTCGTACTATTCCTGTAGACAATAGATACAGGCACCCTCACTCCATCTCGAGCCGTCGCAAAAACTCGCTCCGTTGTATAATCGGACTTGTCAAATCCACCCAGAATTTCCTGCTCTTTGAGAAGCTTCTTCTCCCTCGTGACCATGTCATAGTCATAGGTCGAGTTGGGTGTCGTCATCGACGTATAACTATACCGCAGAATCTGTGTATCGAATTCTGGATTGATACTGATACTCGCCCGGTATGCCGGCTCGCCGAAGTCGAGATAGTGCTCCTCGCTTCCATCCCACGGTCGAACCCGAAGTTGAAGGAGCCCCTCCTTTCTTTCGGAAAGCACGAGCTGGTCTTTGAAAATTTCGAATCCCTGGAGAAATACGTCTTCGCGGTTCGGAATTACTTCCTCCCAATCTGTCTTATCTGTGACGACGATCGGCGTACGCATCAAACGAAAATTGGTCGCCTCCCAATTCGTTCGCATATAAAAGTAGTTCCCGTAATGATCGACAGAATACTCGTGATTCTCCTCTCGGGGCTGAATAATCTTAAATGATCCGGTCGGATTAGTGGCATCCAAAAACCGGTATTCAGAACTGAGCGTTTGCTCCGCGCCGATGATCACAAAGTCCTTGGACTTGGTTTTAAACACAAATGCAGAGAATGTATCGTCTGGTTCTTCATAGACAAGGACATCCTCGGAACGAGCCGTTCCGAGTTCGTGACGATATATTTGATTCCAGAGAAGTGTTTCTTTGTCCTGCTTTGTATAAAAAATGGTTTTGTTATCGTTCGCCCATGCGACGTTTCCCGTCACATCTTCAATTACATCGTCCAAGAATTCTCCCGTATCCAGATTCTTGAACCGAACGGTGTAAAAACGGCGGCCAACCGTGTCTTGAGAATATGCCAGGATATTGTCTCCTGAGCTCACGTCGGTGCCACGGATAGAATAGAATTCATGGCCTTCCGCCAATTCATTCGCGTTGATCATGATCTCTTCTCGTGCATCGAGCGATCCGCGCTTCCTCGCGAAAATCGGATAGTCGCCTCCCTCCTCGTAACGGGTATAGTACCAGTAGTCGCCGTCCCTATAGGGCACCGATGAATCGTCCTGCTTTATACGCCCGACGATCTCCTCAAAGAGTGCGTCCTGAAGATCTTCTGTATGCGCGGTCATGGCTTCGGCGTACTCGTTCTCCGCCTCGAGATAGGCAATGACTTCCGGGTTCTCACGCTCTCTCAGCCAGAAGTACTCGTCCGTACGGACATCGCCGTGCATCTCGAGTTTAACGGGGTCCGTCTTTGCGATGGGCGGTTCTATTGATGCCATTGTTGCAGTTTTAGATTCTGAACTTTCCGTTGTTGAATCGTCATATGTGGACTCGCATCCGACGAGAATCAGGCCAAAGCCCAGAAGAAGAGAGCAACGTAGAAGGCGCATGATATTTCCCCTCAATGTTTGTCGGCGTGAACCACTCTGGTGGTGTGATGCTACGATTTGATCCGACGAATGGATAATGTCGATACGGGAATTTGAGGGTCCGAAGTTAGTGTTGAACAGCGAATAAAGCCTATTTCCAGACTTGACGGGCGACCCTCAGCAGATTCTCTCCAAGTATTCCCCGAATGGTTTCCTCCGGATAGCCAAATCTCAACATGGCTTCCGTGAGCGCAGGCATTTCCTCCGGAGAAGTCATGGTCCTGTCAGTGGAATCGAAGGGAAAGATCTCCTTATTTTTGAGAAACATCTTCAGCTCTTCTTTATCGAAAACGTAATCCATGCCTAGCGCTACATGCTCCGGCCCTACCAAGCTTACTGCGTAGTCAATGTGCCGCACGATGTTATCGGAACTCGTATCACCGTTTGCTAAGAAGATGCCGTAGCCTGTAATTCCTACTATTCCTCCCGTTTCGGAGCAAGCGACCATCACAGCGTCCGAGACATTTCGCGGGTGATCACACAGTGATTTTGGATTGGAATGAGAAAGCAAAACTGGATTCTGCGATTGTTCGAATACCTCCATGCAGGTTTGCTCTCCGGTATGACTGCAGCAGATTAGCATTCCAACACGGGCTGCCTCGTCAATTACCTGCTTTCCAAAATCGGTCAGACCGGTGTCGTCGTCCATACACCCGCCGCCTGCCCGATTATTCCGATTGTAGGCGATAAGCATCCAGCGGACCCCAAGATCATAATAGGTCTTGACCAGACTAGATTCTCCATCCAACGCCTCCATACCCTCGATGTCAAAGTGAACCGCAAGTTTTCCATCCTTTTTCGCATCAAGTATGTCTTCGACGGAAACAGCGAGTGCATAGTCCTCCGGCCTCTCGAGAATCCACCTGCGCATGAACGCAAGCACCTTGACTCCGTCGTGCCATTCTATGGAATTGTCGAAGTAAACATTCACCGAAGCGACATCCACACCTGAATCGCGAAACCGTTGGAGCTCCGGTAGGAACGAATCGTCCGGACGAAGCGGCATGCATGTATGATTGTCCCAGACGAGGGCGTCCGTATGAACGGAGGCAGCTTCGGGGCTCACTTTCCAATCGACTTGACTCATCAGATGCTCTGAAAAATATGGGGAGCTCGTGGCTTAGGAACGTCGCCTATCGAACGCGTATCAGCATCGAGATTTTTCTGATCTCATCCCTGATTTTGGGTGTAATCGCAGCTACAACGGTAGTTATACTATCGATCCGTGCAGCCCTGTCAAATCCGGTGGATTCGATCAGATACGAATAGGTAGCTACATGATTCTTTCGAGTCCCAATAATTAGGCTGCTCGCAGAATTAGTCCGTGCTTGAATGCCCGCTCGCGGTCTGGATCTTTGATGGACGCCACATCGCGGATATTCGAGATATAGTACTCAGGCAAACGATGCTCGTATGCGCCTGTGAGAACGTAATCCAGGTACCACTGAAAGGGAACAAGGGCTGAATCATAATTCGATTCGGACGCAATGTAGGTATGGGCCTTCATTCGCCCTTCTGCAGTTATGATCTCGATGATTCTACTTTCGTATCCGGTTCCGAGGCCCTCTTCTTGGTCCAAGCGTGTCTTCGCCTCGTCATCCATGAGATACAGAACGCCAAAGACCTGGTGTTCGCTCAATTGATCTTTCCAGATTGTGCATTTCCCGGAACCGTCCGCACCACGTTTATGGAAGACGAGTTGATGCCGCGATAGTCTACCCACCGACACCGCTTGGGCATTGGGTACGCGCTGTTGCAAGCGCGAAGCGCACATATTAGACCCGTACGCGAAATAAAGAAGTGGCCGCATTATGGGACGGCTTGCGAGGCACGTGGACCGACCTGCCCCTTGTAGAGAACTGTCTGGCTGATCGAGCAACCGCTACCAGAGAAGAAATGAGCAATACGAATGAGTCGTACTAAGAAGATACACCCTCGGGGAGGCGGTACACCCATTCCAGGAGAAGGTTTTTCTGCTACCCACCCAGAAAGATTCTCATTCCATGAGCCACCGCGTAGCCGACGTAATTTCCAACGGCATATCCGAGCATGGCGATGATAATACCCGACAGAACGAGATGGCGCCAACCTTTCATCTCTGCGACAGGCAAGACCACCGCCGGTCCACCTTTCGTCGCAACGGAGGCAATCGTCAGTACACCCAGATCCATTTTGAGTAGCATTCCCATGCCGAACAGAAACGAGAAATGAACGATCATTATAATCATCACATAAAGAAAGAGAATCGGCGACAGGACAATGGCCTGATAAAAATTGATCAGTGCACCCACCGCAGCGAAGAAGAGGAAGAATGCGAGATCCCCGATTTCCCATGCGCCTTTTAGGCGTCGGATGGGTCCAAATTGGGCAAGAATCAGAGCAAGCGTTGTAACAATGAGTATGCTCGGCATAGTCGGAAAGAACTGATCAACAAATTCTACCTTGATCCAGTTACTGACGGCCATGACAGCAAGAGTAATAAAAAAGAGTGTCGCCACATGTACTGGATCCAGGGTGGGCTTTTCTTCCTCCTCGCTCACACTCTCAAACTCGCTCTTATTCACCGCCCACGTCCTTGAGACCACCCACTTGCCAGCCAGAACAGATGGAACTGCAATCCACAGGGCGTAAAGAGGAAAGAGTGATAGATTGTCTACGGCATTGGCCGCGGCAAGCAAGTCAGGATTACCAATTTCGAGACCCGTCCAGAGGGCAAAAAAGTTCAAACTTCCGCCGATAAACGTTCCCGTATATGGTCCGGCAAGCTTCCACCCCTCACCCGCCAGGATATCAGATAGAAATGAGTCCAATGAGAGTGTGGCTATCACAACGCCCAGGGCCGTTCCAATTGAGGCGAGCACAAACGCCGAAAGCATTGCGCGACCCGCCTTCAGGATTTCTTTCAGGCTGACCGTAAGGAGTATGATACATACGGCAAACGGAACGGTAAAGTCGATAATGGAGCCGTAGATCGAAGCATCCGTCGGTATCAGTCCAACGTTGGAAAAAATCGCACTTATGAAAATGATCCATAGAATCGTAGACATCCGCTCTGCCCAAACGTAACGCTTGACGAGTTTGAGCGAGATATAGATCGCGAAAAGAAGAACTGCGAGAATAGCCAGAGGCTGGTTAATCATCGCACCTGAGGTAGGTTCAAGGTGCGCGGAGAATACACCCAAGGATATCAGATTCAAAGTGGGCAGTTATCGCATTCCAATTCTCGTTCGGATAAAGCGATGAATGGATTCGCGAATCCTGGATGAGTTGCCTCGAGCCCGACGAGCCAAACATGATACAATCGAGCTTCGACGGCAGAGAAAACCGAACCATCTAAGACGATTTAGTCACTTCTTTGAGCACCTCGAAATCGGCCCGAATACCCGCTGAAACGGTAACTACGTTCTTCACATCAACGAGGAACGATTTCGCCTGACTTCTTAGTTCTCCTCCTCGTGTTTTCCGGTATGCGATGCCGTCAAACTCTACTTCTGAATCACCTAAAAGAGATTCAAGACTCTCGGCATTCTCTCGTTCGGAGATGAAAACACCCTTATACGTATCTTCAATCGAGGTCTGGATCAAGAAAACATATCCTCTTCCATCGATATTATTCAGCGACGCGTCCTTATGAGTATATAGTGCCATGGTGTATGGTTATTCTGTCCGACGTGGGATCGCTATATCGATCGGTCACCCCACAACAGTTAGCCCACGGTCGGAATGGTCTCGCTTGAGACTGAAAATCGTCAACTCTTGCGTCCCGCGGCTATTGATACGCTTACCGTATTTGCGCAGTGGCGGGGTTCCCCGTCTCGATAGCAATCAATTATTATGTCAATAATACGCACCATTCAAAGAATTATATGTGCCAATTATCACTGTGTTTCATCGTGAGGCCTCCTACGCATCTGGTTGTTGACGTGGTTATCTCACAATCGTTCATCAAAGTATGTAGGCACCTGCCCGATACTAGTTCCCGATCCATTCCACGGCCGTCGAAACGCCTTGCCCCACACCAACGCATAAACTTGCGAGGCCATAATAAGGGACAGTTTCAGTAGGTGATCGTCGATTCATTGCGTGCAATAGCGTAGTAAGAATTCTCGCGCCCGAACAACCCAACGGATGACCAAGCGCCACAGCCCCGCCATTAACATTGGTGGTTTCAGAATCCAACTCGAGTTCTCGCATAACACCGATGGCCTGGGCTGCAAATGCTTCGTTCAATTCGACAAGACCAAACTGACGAATGTCGAGGCCGAGCCGCGCCATCAGCTTTTTGGTTGCTGGAACCGGACCAAAACCCATGACCCTTGGATTTACACCTGCTGTAGAACTACCTATCCATCTAGCCATTGGACGAAGCCCGAGTTGTTTGGCCTTCTCGGCCGTCATCAATAGCACCGCCGCCGCACCGTCATTCAGCCCGCTGGCATTTCCGGCCGTTACGGTCCCGTGCTGACGAAACACGGGGCTCAGGGCAGAAAGTCTCTCGAGGTCCGTATCAAGAATGACTTTGCCGTTAGCGCAACGGTACCGGGGATGTTCGTCCATCTCTACATGCCGATTGCCCGTCTTTTTTTCGAAAATCGGAACCGGAACGATTTCGTCCTCAAATCTGCCCCCCGCAATCGCACTCACGGCTCGGCGGTGACTTTCCAGTGCAAATTCATCCTGCTCCGCGCGTGTAATTCCCATCTTTTCAGCAATGATTTCGGCCGTTTCACCGAGCTGCATGGTGACTTTGATCGCCTCCAACTTTGGATTGATCATCCGCCAACCCAACGTCGAGTCAAATATATCTGGATGGCCAACAGTAAACGCTTTTTCAGATTTTGGTAGGATCCACGGTGCCCGACTCATGCTTTCAACCCCGCCTCCGATGAAAACATCTCCCTCGCCCACGAGAATAGCTTTCGCCGCCTGATTCACGGCTTCCAGCCCCGAGGCACACAACCGGTTTACCGTAACTCCGGGAACGCTATCTGGAAACCCAGCCAGAAGTAAGCCCATCCGGGCCACATTACGATTGTCTTCACCGGCTTGGTTGGCACAACCTGCAAACACGTCGTCAATGATTGCTGGATCAATCCCGGTTCGCTTGACGAGCTCAGAAAGCACAAGGGCCAGCAGGTCGTCGGGACGAACGCTGGAGAGCACCCCGCCTAAACGACCAATGGGGGTTCGGACGGCATCGATGATGACAACCTCACGCATGACCATACATCAGATATAGAGATGATCGGGGTCCAGTTCTTCCCGGATGATTCGGAGTTCATCTACCGTCGGCTCGGGGGTTTCAGTTATATCCCCAGCCACACGAAGATTCCAGCCGATCGTGTTAACAACATCGCTTCGCTCAACTCCTGGATGGATTTCGGTCAGGATGACTTCGCCCGACTCGGAATCAAATTTGAACACACCCAGGTTGGTAATGAGCATTGCTGGCCCTCCTCCTGGAAGCCCCCACTCCAGTCTCGATCTCCCTTTCGAGTTCTGGCCCGGACTGGTAATGAAATCCACGGTTTCGGGAAACGTCTTCAAATTTTGCGTCGCGATGACAACAACTCTTTTGGCGTGAATAGCCATTTCGCAGGCTCCGCCACTACCGGGAAGTCGAACTATAGGATTTTCGTAACTACCAATTACCGTCGTATTGATATTCCCGTATCGATCCATCTGTGCCGCCCCCAGGAATCCGACGTCGATCTTTTCATTCACCAGGTAGTGCTGGAACACATCAGAGATCGAACAGACCGCGGCGGCTCCCTTTACCAGACACGGATCACCAATCGACAGCGGAAGTCGTTCAGGTTCCGATCCGACCACTCCGGATTCATAGATCAGCGTCAAGTTCGGAGCGTGGGTGTGACGAGCCAGATTGCACGCAAGGTTCGGAAGCCCGATGCCGACAAAAACGACTTCACCATCCAGAAGCTCACGTGCCGCTCGGACAACCATCAATTCCGATGTCGAATACGAGGCTGCCATCAATCAATATCCATAATTCACAGGCGTCGTCAGAACGAGTTCGGCCTTCAGACGGCTCACATCATCGGGACCTAATTTTTCGACATACTCCGAACGGGATCCTACCCCATATATCCACTCATCCAGATATCGATCAAGAGACGATTGGTCTCTTGAAATATCTCCCCATGCGATATAAAAATCGTTGTCTCGGTCATAATAGCCCTGAACATAGGAAGGATGACAGCCGAGAGGTTCCAGCACGACAGCATCGACGACCATTCCGGGAATCAAGGTTCTGTTAGGATCGGATCGAATCACCTTTGAATCCACCAACTCCTCCACCACGACAATCACGCTCTTTGCGGCGAACGCGGTCTCCTTTTGGATTCCAGTAATACCCCAAACCTGTGTATTGCCGTCTGAGTCAGCTCGCTGAGCGTGAACGATAGCGATGTCAGGATTCAGCGCCGGAACGGTAGCAATCGAACGTTCCGTATACGGACAGGTCACAGTTCGAATCCGGGGATTTACTTCCGGAAGATCGCTTCCGAGATAACTTTGAACGGGATAAAACGGTAGGTTTGCGGCTCCCGCTATCAGTCGGGCCGCTAGACCGAAATGCGAGTATTCCTCGACTTCGAGCGGACCCGGGATCTGCTTCTCAATTGCCCGTCTGAGTCCGAATAATGATCCGGCCCCAGGATTTCCGGCCCAACTGAAAATGACCTTTGATGCACAACCGGCTGCGATCATCTGATCGTAGATCAGATCCGGAGTCATTCGGCAAAGCGTAAGATTGCGCTTTCTCTGACGGATGATTTCATGCGCAGCAGCAAAGCAGATGAGGTGAGTGAATCCATCGATCAGAATCGTGGAGCCATCCTCGACAAAGCGAGAAATCGCGTCCGCCATGGTTGTCAGTTTGCTCTTCATTCGCGTTCCTCAGGAGAGTACTAGCTCAGACACCACGATCGCAACAAGTTCGAGTGCCTTATCTGCGTCGGCTCTTTCGAGAATCATCGGTGGAGCAAATCGCACAGAATTCTCCCCGCAGGTTAGTACGAGAAGTCCTTTTTCGAAGCAAGCACGTTCAAACAAGGCGGCAATCTCTCCCGGTGTAAACTCGATAGCAAGCATCAGTCCTTTTCCTCGAACATCAGAAATAAACGGATGTCTGGATTGCAACTCGGATAGTCCCTCCATGAGGTAACTGCCGATTTCTACCGCATTGGTCATGAGTCCCTCTTCCACAAGATCGATCGTTTCCAGAGCAGCCGCGCAGGCAACCGGATTGCCACCGAACGTACTTCCATGACTACCCGGCGGCCAGGACATGATCTCATCCCGGGCAAGAACGGCACTGATGGGAAGTCCTGATCCCAGTCCCTTTGCCAGCGTGATAATGTCGGGCACGACGTCCCAATGCTCAATGGCAAAAAACTTTCCGGTCCGGCCCATCCCACTCTGGATTTCGTCGGCAATGAGCAGAATGCCAAACTCGTCACATAGCTTTCTCAGCTGCGGGAAGTATTTCGGGGGCGGGATGATATGCCCTCCTTCTCCCTGAATGGGTTCGACAATAACAGCCGCGACTTCATCCGGAGAAATAGTTCTCTGGAAAATAGTATCCCTCCAACCATCGACACAGTGGACATTGCATTCAGGGTACGTCAAATGGTACGTGCAGGACCTGCAATTCCCGTACGGCATGTGCGTCACTCCAGGTAACAGTGGACCAAAGCCTGCACGCTGTTTGGTTTTGCTGGCTGTCAGACTGAGAGCTCCGTACGTCCGGCCATGGAATCCCCCATAAAATGAAATGATCTGTTGACGCCCTGTATGGTACCGAGCCAGCTTTATGGCTCCTTCAACTGCCTCTGCGCCGGAATTGCCCAAGTACACCCGCCAGGAGTCGGACCCGGGTCCCAGGTTCGCGAGCTTCTGACATAGCTCCGTATAGACCGGGTAATAGAAGTCGGTCCCGCAGATGTGTAGCAGTTTATCTGCCTGGTCCTTGATCCGGCTTACTACTCGGGGATGACAATGTCCGGTCAAAGAAACAGCGATTCCGGACATGAAATCTATAAATCGATTGCCATCCAGATCCGTAACCACGATCCCTTCTGCCCGTTCAACGGCGAGCGGATACTCTTTAATGAGTGATCGTGAGGCTACCTGCGAGTCGGTTTCGATCAGTGCCCTCGCTTTCGGTCCTGGCAATTCCGTTATTATTTGGGGATAGTTCAGATCGAAGCCTCCACAACCGTTCTGCTTTGCTCACGCATGAATTGCTGAACGTAATAGGGACCACAACCCCCTTTTCCTGTCGATCCACTTCCCTTCCATCCGCAAAACGCTTGGACTCCCGGCCACGCGCCTGTAGTCGCTCCTGAGCGACGATTGGCGTAGCACACGCCTGATTCGATATGGTTGAAGAACCATTCCACCTCATCGGGATCGCTGCTATAAATGCCTGCGGTCAACCCATACTCTGAACGATTGGACAGGTCCACGGCTTCCTCCAGGGATTCGACGACCCCGATAGTAACGAAGGGTACAAACAGCTCTTTGTAAAAGAGTTCGTGATCCGTTGGCAATCCGGTAACAACCGTCGGCTCCACAAAATATCCTCGATCAAAGGGCGGATCGATAAGAGTATTCCCTCCGATTAAAATCGTACCGTCCCGCCTCGCAACATCCACGGCGTCCTGAAAGGCCCGATAAGCGTTCTCGTTGACCAGAGGTCCCAGGTAGACCCCCCGCTCACTGGGATCACCGATTACAACAGCTTTAGTCTTTTCAACCAGATGGTCCAAAAAATCGCCCTCGAGTGACGAATGGACATACACTCGAGAACAGGCGCTGCATTTCTGGCCACCAAGCCCAACGACCGATCGCATGACCCCCTCCGCCGCTAGCTCGGCGTCGGCGTTTTCGGTCACGATTGTAGGATTTTTCCCTCCCATTTCGGTGACACACGGCTTCGGATATTCACTGGAGAACCGGTGATACGCGCTCATTCCTACCTCTTTGGAACCCGTGAACACGATGCCGTCAACATCCGGGTTGGTAACCAATTCTTCTCCGACGACAGAGCCTGGGCCATTGATATAATTGAATACTCCAGCAGGAAGTCCCGCTTCCCTGAACACATCGTACAGCAGTACGCCGGTCCACGGCGCATCCGACGACGGTTTGTAAACGACGGTATTACCTGCAACGAGCGCTCCGGCTGACATACCGGCCGAAAGAGCCAGGGGAAAATTGAAGGGGGCGATAACTGCCCATACTCCGAATGGGCGAAGGACGCTGACTACGTGCTCATCAGGAGAGAGCTTACCCATCTGCTTTAAAAAGCCGTTGGCATCCTCCATCTGTTGGCAGTAATATCGAATGAGGTCAGCAGCCTCTTCGGTATCACCCATAGCTTCGAGGCGACTTTTCCCAACTTCCAGACACATGACAGCAGCAAGAAAATACTTCCTGTCACTGATCAGGTCCGCGGCCGCACGAAGGATTCGAACACGCTCTTTCCAGTCCTCCGACCAGGGGCGATATGCACTCTTCGCCGCTTGAACTGCGTCGCGCGTATCGTAAGCCGTACCGTTGGCAAAGTGCCCGAGGATCAGGTTTGTATCGGTGGGAGAGATATCGTCCGTATAGGAATTCGCGACTCGCGCCTCGTCAGCAATAAAATTAGGATGCCTTGCTCCTGCCTTTTGCCTGGCTTCCTCTACACCCGCATCAAAGTCACCGTGAAAGACGTCGGAATCTCCTTGCCCCATCGTCGAATAAGTGAATTTGAAGTCCGTCTGTTCAGCTTGCATATCGACCTGATCATACATGTGGAAGAATGAAAAAGAAGCTATACGTTTCGGGTGTCTTTTGCATAACGCCTTGAACGTCCATTACAGGTTTTCCTCAATCGTATCGATCGCAGCCTTGAGCCTCTTTACCAATTCGTCTACCTGCTCCTTCGTGACGATGAACGGAGGTCCTAGAACTGAAAGATCTCCATTACTTGATGGAAGATATCTTGTTGTAGACCATATTATTAATTGTTCTTTAAAAGCCGCTTTTTGGACCTGTTCAGCAATTTGTAATTCCGGTGGAAACGGTTCTTTTGTGTCTCGATTAACCACGTACTCTATACCTGCAAGTAGACCAATTCCCCGTACGTCGCCAACTATTTCGCTCGTCCTCAAGGTTTGAAGCTGCTCGAGAAAGTACGCTCCCATTTTCGCGGATCTCGCTACGAGCTTGTGATCTTTTAGATATTGAATCGTAGATAGGCCAGCGGCAGCAGCCATGGGTGTGTGTGAAAAAGTCTGATTAAAACTGAAAGCGCCACTCCTCTGGGCAATGGCGTCGACTATTTCATCGCGCACGACCAGCGCACTGAGGGGCGCGTAGCCCCCACTCAGCCCTTTTCCCAGAGTCAGGATATCGGGCGTCACTTCTTCTCGTTCAATGGCCAGCCATTTCCCCGTTCTCCCCATGCCCGTTAACACTTCGTCTGCTATGAAAAGAACATCGTATCGATCGCAGATATCACGAATCTTGACGAAATAGCCGGGTGGCGGCACGACACCCCCTGCGGATGCGCCAATTACAGGTTCGGCGATGAACGCGGCGACCGATTCCGGACCCTCCTTCTCGATGGTCGCTTCAAGACAAGAAGCGCACTGATCCCCAAATTCTTCAAACGAAAGATCTACCGGGCAACGATACGCCATCGGTGCCGGTATGAAAGAAAAATCTTGCAGAAGGGGTTCAAATTTTTCCCTCGAGGAGGGCCGGCCGGAAACGGAGAGGGCTGCCAGCGTATTGCCATGATAACCCGGGTTCCGCGCGATAACTCTATACTTCCGGTCACGACCTATTTCACACCAGTACTGCCTCGCCATTTTGATGGCTGCTTCGGTCGCTGCCGATCCACTGCTCAGGAAATAAACATAATTCAGCCCCTCGGGAGAGAAAGCGGCAACTTCTCTCGCCAGCTCTTCGACTGGCTCATTCGTAAAGTGGAGTCCGTTCACGTAGGCGAGTTTATAGGCCTGGCTGGCCATCGAATCCGCAATCTCCGCGACGCCGTGCCCGACGTTGACCACTAATGCGCCACCGGAACCATCGATAAACTCGTTCCCGTCCTGATCATAGAGATAGATCCCCTCTCCCCGCACGGCCATCGACATTTCCACCGTTAGGCGTCGATAAAACACGTTGGATGTAGGATACCTGAGAGACATCACTCAGTGGTCTCCGGCCCGAAAGGACTTAAGTTTCCAAAACGGCGCTCCAGTGCGAGTTCCGAGCCGTCAGCATTTCGTAGAGGTCGGGGTTCATTTGAGCGCTGAGTGGCCAAGCTTACAACGACGAGGGCAATGATCCCCATCACCAACCCAAAGAGGTCCGACGGTATAGCACGCGTAAAGAACGGAACGACAACCCAGAAGACGAGACCCACGATCATAGAAGCCAACGCGCCAGGAATATTGGCCTTTTTCCACCAGATAGCCGCCGTTAAAGGCACAAAGAGCGAAACCAGGGCGATAGAAAATGCATTAATCAGGAGGTTGTATATGTTCTGGAAATACAGCGCCACCATCAGAGCAAGGATAGTCACGACGGGTACGCTCCATCGAGACCACTTCAGAATATTCGCGTCTGTCGCATCCGGCCTGGCATACGGAATCAAGTTCTTTCCGATAACGCTCGAGGTTGCCAGAATGGCGCTGTCCGCGCTGCTCATGACGGCCGCAAGGAGTGCGCTGACGAAAATCACGACAACGGTTGTGGGCAGATACTCCATCACGAGCAAGGGCACGATGAATTCGGCATTTTCGATATCCGGCATCAAAATGGTCCCTATCAGTCCGATGGAAATCGGGATTAAGCCGAACGTCAGATAAACGCCACTGGAAATGTACAATCCGGTTTGAGCCGTCTTCTCATCCTTGGCCGCCAGACAACGCTGCATCAAGTCCTGTCCTGCAATATTACCGAGCCCAATGACGATCCATGCTCGTATGTAGAACAACCAGTTCGAAAACCCTCCAACTTCCGGAGTCATTGAAAAGCTTCCTTCAGGAAGGCGCGAAAGAATGGCTTCTATACCACCGGCTTCCTTGATCAGAACTGGAAACGCAATCAGCAGGCCCACTATAACCAGAATGATTTGCAGGAAGTCAGTCCAGGCAACAGCCCACATTCCCCCGACCATGGTATAGATGAGTGTGATCGCTGTACCGATTCCGATCGCCCACTCCGTAGAAATACCAGTGAGCGTCTGAAGAACGAACCCAAACGATACAAGAAGGGCGCCTGTCCAGCCTACGTAAATGATAATCGTTGCAACGGCGGCAAGGAATCCAGTTCTCTTGTCATACCGAGAATCAAACACGTCGACAACCGTCATCGCGGACATTCGCCGTATCATCCGAGCGAAGAAGAGGCCCGCCAAAAGAAGACAGAGAGCCGCCCCAAACGGATCTGCAATCACACCGATAAAACCCTTTTCATAAGCTGTGCCGGCAGCCCCCAGAACCGTTCCCCCGCCGAACCATGTCGCAGACAGCGTGCCAACAGTCAACCAGAGAGGAAGGCTACGCCCCGCGACAAGAAAGTCAGCCGCATTCGTGACTCGCCGACTCGCCATGTAACCAATACCCAACATGGTCAGCAAGTAGACTGCAATGCCTATGTAGACCTCAGTCATTCGCCACCCGTATCAATTTCCCAATCATCTCATCGGACATCGAATATGCTGTTCTTCCCTCCGAACCTGTTAGCGTCTTGGCGGCGGAGAGTGCACTTAGAACAGCCCCCGTGGTGGCCTCGCGAGCGCCCTGGCGGAGTTCAGTGTGTGTGACATCGGGAGCGAATTCCAGATTGTAGATCCCATCACTGTTCGGTTCTCGAACGGTAATACCCGTCGAGAATGATACAATCTGGTAGGAGCCGGCGGGCTTCCGGGTGGAGCCGAATTGAGCGGCCCCGTAAGCGGCGCCAGCGGCCAGGGTGTCAAGTACGGGAGACGGAAGCGCGGCATCTGTCGCTACCACTCCGAGTAGCGACGGAAACAGATTCTCGGTCGGGTTCGCTTCAGATTCGTCCGGGTACTCGGCGTATGAACCGTAGTTTGCCAGGACCAGCGAACCGACGGTATACATCTTCCCCGCTGCTTCTATTACTCGCGACGAAGTTCCGATGCCCCCTTTAAACCCGAAGGATACAGCGCCGACACCCGCGCCCACGTTACCCACCTCAGCGTTGTCAGACGATGCGCCGTCAAGTGCTTCCAGCGCGTGGTCTTCGGTTAGTCGACGAGCCGTCATGTTGTTGAGGACTCGATCGTCGAATCCCATCACGATAGGCGGCCAGCCGCCACTTGTCGAAAGCCCCCTTCCCCTTGTGAATCCGTACGTGATGGCACCATTATATATTCTTCCGACGCTAAGTAGATTTGCCATGAACACCGGAGAAGCAAGGAGCCCAAAATCATCCATTACCGAATAGCCCGTCATCTCACCGCCGGAACCATCAATATATTTCCCATAGAAATAGAGTGCGTTTTCATCGGTTGCCGCATATGGGGATACGACTGTGATGCCCGTCTGAATCTCCCCCTCTGAAATCGACAGATGACCAACATGAACCCCGCTCACATCCGTAATTGAATTGTTCTCGCCGGTCGGAAGCGTACCGATCATGACACGGAGCTCGCGAGCCCTTCCAATATGATTTGCATGGGTGCTCATACTCCGGCTACAGTCGATTATACTTTTTCATGATCTCAGTGAGTCGGTCGAGTGGCAATGCATACCGAACTGAGCCATTCGCGCCGTCCATTGTATGCGCCGCCGTCAGTGCATTAAGAACCGCCTCTTCCGTCGCTTCCGAAGCAGCCTCCCAGAGGCTGCTGACGACGTTTTCACCCGTCCACAGAACGTTTCCATCCGCATTGCGAGGAACCGTCGAGAAGGCGATAAAGACATCGCCGCTTCCGTGCGTCGAGACGGATCCTGTTTTTGCCAGGCCCAAGGCGAGGCGTTTGCACAGCCGATTCAACTGAATAGGAAGAAGGGGAGCGTCAGTCGCGGCCACGATGATGATCGATTTGGATTTCTTCACCTCGTCTTCCGGATATTGCAGGAGCTCCTCTCCAACGGGTACGCCGTCAACGCGGAGAAGATGTCTCGATCCGTGGTTGGCGTTAACAAGAACGCCCACGGTATATGCGCCTCGATTCGCCGGGATCATGCGAGAGGAAGTACCGATCCCCGATTTGAATCCGTAGGAACGCATTCCAGTACCCCCACCGACTGCGCCTTCTTCCACCGGTCCGTCTGCCGCGCTCGCAATGGCACTAAAGACGTCACTCTCCGAGAGATGTCTTCCCTGAATGTCACCGAGGCTATCCCAACTTTCTCCAACAACGGGCACGGGGACTCTATCCGTGACGCCTATTTCAGGATGTTCCTGAAGCAAATAGGAAAGTGCAGCATCATAGACGATTCCCACATTCGCGGTCCCGGTTAGAAAGATGGGAGTTTCGAGAAGCCCACCGTTCAGCGCGTTTAGAAGTCCCGTCAGCTCTCCGTTGCCATTTAGAATGAAGCCACCGACTGGCAGTTTCTCTCGATATACATTCCCTGAACGTGGAAGAATGGCCGTCACTCCAGTGCGGATCGGACCTTCCCCCACGATCAGTTCACCGGAGCCAGAAATATTGGTCTTGTGACCAACCCGAACACCATCAACGTCTGTGATCGCATTATGCGGACCGGTAGGTAGACGACCGATGGTGATTCCAAGCTCTCTGAGGCGAGCGCGGTCACCGAGATTCGTATTTCCAAGAGACCTGGCTTTCGATGCTTGAAATCCTAAAGCTGCCCAGAGTCCTGACAACGCGCTACCAACGGTCATCTGGAAGAATCCGCGCCTGGAAAAGTGGAAATTCGACATCATCGAGACTCGCTTCACCCTGAATTGCCTGGCAACCGCACCAAGACCCTGACCAATCTAGGACATCTGGAGGAAGAATATGATGCCGGGCGATAAGGTGATACTCTCGTCGCATGGCTTTCGGTCAATCTGCTATCCTCGGATAAGGCGATTTCGGACTTTTTCTACCTATTCAGTCCTAACAGACAGCCATAATCCTGCTGTTCGGAGGAATTAATCCGTCGGTTATCCTCAAAAAAGGGAAGGACAACAAACCACACAGCCTAAAATGGCCCGTTTCTCTTCGATAGGTTCCTTCGCGAGAGCGAGTTCGAATGAAAGCCCTCCGAAATATCCCTAACCGGTCCCTGAGACGTCGATGTTATGACGGTATGCAAAAGCTTCAAGCGGAAGCCAGAGCCATTATGACACGTAGAAGAAATCTTGCGGTGCCAACACGATCACTTTCTCTCGACGAAGTTTTCAGCAACGTCATGAAGTGTGTTTCCTGCGGAGGAGATGCAAAACAGGCCTGTGATCTTGCTCAGAAAGACCTCGATGTGATCGCTCGAAGCCTCAGTATGGATTAACCTCTTTCTGAGCCCTTGTACAGACCGGAGTTGTAGACGCCAGGCGGCTTGATTACTGAGTACGAAATTATAGCAGTGTTCCAAGGTCTCGTCGCATATCTTTCAAGGTCTCTGAAGAGAGAAATTCAACTGCTTGCGTCGATTCTGATTGTTATGCGTATATCTTGCAATCACAATTACTTACACGCAGTAGTGTCCGTTGCAAATACGTAGAACTACGTATATACAAAACAGTCGTTGACGCGATACTAACGATACTGATCGGGATTTTCGCGTTTTCAAGCGTTCCACTCAATAATCGACCCTTCGGCGTCAATGACTGAAAAAAACGCCTTCTGGACCAAAGAGACTAAGATTGCTCTAGTGATCCTGGTCCTATTTTCGGGCCTCATGGCTTATTTGATTCTGGGTGATAACGTCTCGTCACATCAAGCCTCGAATGTCTCGGCGGCCAATTCTCGTGAGACGACAGAATACGTAGAAGAACCAACCCAGGATCTCGATTACTTCGAAACGGACTACGGATCGGTCGGAGGCAGCTCAGCCCCAATCTCAGCTCATTCGAATCCAGCGGTTGCTGCGACGAGCGAATACTCGGAAAGCGTGACTGTACAATGGCTTATCATGGAACTCAGGCGACTCATTCGAGCGGGCCGGTCAATGGAGGCATTGCGAAACAGCGATAATTTGACACTGACTCGCCGGTGTCTGGATGGTATGCAAAGACTCCAGAAACAATCGAGAAGCATCATGTCAAAGGGAGGCTCTCTACCTCTGCCCACTGAGCCACCATCCATCAATTCAGTACTCAGCAAGATTAGAGTCTGTACTTCGTGTGGCAGTGCCGCGCGACAATCATGCAGCGAAGCCGACAGAGACCTCACAATGATTGAGCAGGGTGCCACGGACTAGTCCAACGCCGGATCATCCCGACCGCTGGCACTCGAAATTCAAGCGGTCTAGACAGAAAGACATCATCTGCCGACACCAACGGCTAAGAACGCGTTTGGCGACGAAAAAAATGATACGCCTGGTAGCAGCAATATTGGTTGTTTCTGTGTTCACCGCCTGCGATTCATTAAGTCCAGTCGAATCGGCGGACGAACTAGAGCAAGTAGAGTCTGCCAGTACATCTGAACTCGATTTGGTCTCTCTGGTCAACGCAGCGCGCGCAACTGCGCGATCCTGCGGTGCCTCGCAACACGCAGCCACATCGCCTGTCACCTGGAACAGCAAACTTGCAACGGCAGCACAGTCGCATTCCGAAGACATGGCCTTCGGGGATTTCTTCAGCCATACAGGTTCTGATGGCTCAACAGTAGCCGATCGAGTAACCGCGACAGCCTATAGCTGGCGAACGGTCGGAGAAAATATTTATGGTGGCTATACCGAGGCCGAGCGCGCAATGACAGCCTGGCTCGACAGCCCCGGGCACTGCCGATTAATTATGGATCCCAACTTTAAGGAAGTCGGTATGGCCGTCGTTTTCAACAGCACATCTACCTATCAGTCTTACTGGACGCAGGTGTTCGGCGCCCAGCGATAGTACACTCAGCATGCTCCCCGATAGGTTACCGCGGAACTGGTGAACCTATTGAAAGGATTGAGCCATTTCGTTACACTCCTCATCCTGAATAACGCTCTGGCGGATGTCTTGACACGAGTGAAATAGTCGACGGGTTGATTTATGGATGTGGTCAGAGTACGTTTCACGAACTACCAAAACGGAAACTCTGGCCCGGCAGAGTATTCGTCTTTGTTGCCAGATCGATTCACTGTAGAAACTCAAAACGGATAGAAAGATGTCAGATTCAAGCGTGACGACAGCCGCGTCAATCGACGCCAGCGAATTAGAACAAAAAGTTAAGGACATGTATCGCGATGTTGCCCTCGATCCACATGGCGAATACCACTTCGAGATGGGTCGCAAGCTGGCCGAGCGATTGGGATATTCACCGGAAGATCTCGACCGAATTCCAGCCGAATCAATCGAGTCTTTCGCAGGCGTCGGATACTTTTTTGATGCCGCGAACATTCGCGAAGGTGAACGCGTCATCGACTTTGGAAGCGGATCCGGAATGGATACGTTTGTGGCCGTTTTGAAAGTAGGTGAAAAAGGTATTGTGGTCGGCGTTGACATGACGGATGAGCAACTTGCCAAGTCGAAGCGTCTTGCACAAGAGGCTGGTGTTTCAAACCTGTCCTACTTGAAGGCCTACCTGGAGGACGTTCCATGTAGTGATGATTCGTTCGACGTCGTCATCAGCAACGGGGTCTTTAATCTTGCTGCAGATAAGTCGAAGGTTTTTCAAGAAGTCGCCCGAGTCCTCAAGAAAGGTGGAAGACTCGCTCTGTCCGACATCGTTTCTGAGCAACAACTGCCTGAGGGCATTACCTGTAATACGACCTACTGGGCAGCCTGTATTGGTGGCGCAATGCAGATCGATGATTATCGCGCTGCAATGAAGGCGGCCGGGCTCCGTGTAGTCACACTCGTAGACAATCCTCAATATCAGTTCATCTCCGCTGACGCGCAGGGTGCAACCAAGAAGTACGGTGTTAAAAGCGTGACGGTCGTCGCAGAAAAAGTATGATTACGCGATCGAGGACGTGACCCGGTTAGGGGCGGCATAAAGGAACACTTCGCGTCTCGTGGCACGATCATGAATTCAAGCGTATGTGGACGAAATAGGCGGATAGTCTTACGCATACCGGAGTACGAATGAATCTAACTGTCGGTCAAAAAGCAACGCGCTCGATCACCATCACCAGTGACCATGTAGAAAAATTTGCCGAGATCAGTGGCGATCGGAATCCTCTTCACTTCGATGAACAATTCGCAGCGAAAACCCGGTTTGGCAAACTGGTTGTTCAGGGAGGACTAACCACCGGTTTACTACACGCCCTCGTAGCCATGGATATGCCCGGAGCCGGTACTGTTTTTCTGAGTCAGAATTGGAAGTTCACCGCACCCGTTTTCATCGGAGATACGATTACCGCCGAGGCCGAGGTCGTAAGCGTTCATGAGAGCAAACCCGTCACTCAGATCAAGTTTGAAGTCCGACGACAGGACGGAGAATTGGTCCTTGAGGGAGAAGCGTGGTGTTATACGTTCTCCGGAGAATGAGACAAATCAGTACGTCGGATCGTACATCAACCCGGCAATATGTTCTTCGAGATTCTCCGGCCTTGTCTCGGTAGCCAGACCTGTTTCGTAGGCTGCTTCCGCAACGGCAATCGCTATTTGGAGAGAAACCTTTCGAATGGATGAGAGGGGTGGAAACAGAGATCCCACCCCTATGTCTTCCTCGTGAACCATTCCTGCCAACGTCTTGGCGGCTGCCATGAACATGTCATCAGTGACCCGCCGCGCGCCGCATGCGATGATTCCCAGACCCACTCCCGGGAAGATATACGAGTTATTTCCCTGGCCCGGTTTGAATGTTCGACCGCGGTACTCCACCGGACCGAATGGGCTGCCGCTTGCGAAGATGGCCCTCCCATCGCTCCACTCATATGCCTGCTCGGCCGTGCATTCCGCTTTGGAGGTCGGATTGGAGAGTGCAAAGATTGTAGGCCTCTCGTTGACCGATGACATTGTTTCTACGATTTCCTGCGTAAAGCTCCCGCCTCTTCCTGCAACCCCTATTAAAACATGCGGCTTAATCTCGGGTACTGCATCAGCGAATGTCATCCATTCATGATCATGCGCGAATGGTTTTTTGTGCTCCGCCAGATCGTCCCTGCTGGATACCACGAGTCCCTTGGAATCGATGAACCAGATGTGTTCATAAGCCTCATTTCGTTCGAGGCCCTCTTCTTCCAACGAGGACACCATGAGTTCTCCAATACCCGTTGCGGCCGATCCGGCACCGAAAAAAAGAATCCGTTGATTCTTGAATTCAATACCCGAAATCCGGGTCGCTGCATGGACGCCTGCCAAAGCCACCGCTGCCGTACCCTGGATATCATCGTTGAAACAGAGAATCCGATCGCGATAAAGCTCCAGAAGAAGAATCGCATTGGGTGTCAGGAAGTCTTCGAACTGTATGAGTGCTCGTGGGAATTTGTCCTGAACGGCATTTACGAATTCCTCGACGAGATCTAGATACGCCTGGCCACGGACGCGACGATGTGGATATCCGAGATAAAGTGGATCGGTTCGAATTTCGTCGTTGTCAGTACCCACATCCAGCATCACAGGCAGACACTGCTCCGGACGAATACCGGCGCAGGCGACATAAAGCGAGAGTTTTCCGACTGGAATCCCCATTCCATTGGCACCCAGATCTCCCAGGCCCAGGATACGTTCACCGTCGGTGATGACGATGATTCGAACGTCCTCATTCGGCCAGTTGTCCAAAATCCGGCGGATATCGCCCTTGTCGTCTATCGAGATGTGAAATCCGGTGGGCCGACGAAAGATGTGTGAAAACTCGCGACAAGCCTGACCAACGGTTGGTGTGTAGATGAGTGGCATGATCTCGTCAATCTCATCAATAACCGTCCTGAAGAAAAGCCGCTCGTTGCGATCCTGAAGACCGCCGAGAAAGATATACTTTCCTATGTCAGAGACTTTGCGCCGCATGTTCTGAAGCACCCGGGCCTTCTGCATCTCTTGCGGAAACACACCGTGGGGGAGTAAGCCCCTCAAGCCGTACCGATCCCGTTCTTCGACAGTAAAAGCCGTCGACTTATTCAGCCTGTGGTCACCTAGTAAGTCACTACCTCGAGGAGTACGGTCCGAATCCATGATGATCTCTACGTCGGTTTCCAGACATCGCTAAGCGTCTGAAGGCAAGTTACTCACCGAAATCTGACCAAAGACGACTAAAATAGATGGTTTTGATGCCGGGCCAATTTGGCTTCGACTGCGGCGGAATCGCTCATAAAATGACGCTCAGATCAACTCCGCCATCAAATCCTGATATTGTCCCCGTCATGTAAATGAATCGCGACACGACGGATGTTTCCTGTGATAGACGATACGTCGGCACAATCCCAATATCAAAAACATAGCGCCCCTGAAACGCAGGTGTTTTGTCATATAAACTCCCTTCTGTAAGTACGGAGGTCCAAAACGTTCCAGAAAGACCCACCACCCGGCCCGGGTATATCCGGTGTTCGGACTCGGACTGATGTCCAGCGACTAAATCGATTCAAACGCAGACTCGACGGTGTCGAACTGGGGAAATATTTTGTAGACGTGCGTGAGCTGGACAGCTTCCTTCACTGTCTCCGAAGAAGAGGCGAAGCAGATCTGACCACGACTAGCCCTTAGCTTTCTGTAGAGGGTAAAAAGCGATCCGAACCCGCATGAATCGAGAATACGTGTATCCGAGAAATCCAATATGAAATTGCGTATTCCCGCGCTTACCTGAGTTTGATAAATTTCCTTAAAATCCGGCGCATTCCGAAAATCGAGGTTTGATCCGATTTTGACGACGACGGTGTCGCTAGTGATCGATTCGACGGGGAAACTCATAGCCGCATCCCTTGAGGTTGTGATTCAGTTTTGTCGTGCCAGGGTCTCTATTACAGATTCCAATCTTCACCTATTTTCTAATCTTACTATCGACACCGGATTTCCCGTCTAAATACTTAAAACTACGTAGTATACCAGTCAATTTTGGCAACTATGGGCGTTTGAAATACAGCGCTCCGTTTGCGCCCAGTTCATTGCCAACGTGTGAGATTGCTCTTTCGGATATAAAGCCGAATGCAAGAAGCTTGAACCTCGGATTCAAAGAGAATGTGGAACTGAATGGGATGCTTGACGGACCAGGGGTTTAGTGCACTCAGAATTACCCTCCTCCAGCTCGTCCGATAACCGTTCTGCGAGCAATTAGGTTGTAATGTCTGACTTAGATCAAGACACCCAGTCTACACGACCTATAACTAATTAATCAGTAGTGGTGAGATCCATGGACCGACGTCGATTTATAATTAAGGCAGGCCAGGCGTTTCCCGTTTTCGCAGGCGCCGTGTATCTGGTCGGCTGCGACAGCAACTCAGATAACACTGGTGGAAACAACAACGGCGGTAACAATGGTGGGAACAATCAGCCCACGATTCTAACGGCTACCTCAACCGTAGTCGCCGGGCATTCGCACTCCGCCCAGATACCCACAGCCGATTTCGCTTCAGCGTCGAACGAAACGTACGACACCTCGAATTCCGGAGGCCACATTCATATGGTTACGCTGTCAGCGGCCCAGTTGGCCTCGTTGGGGTCCGGGGGCGTGGTCACCGTGACGTCGACGAACAATTCCGGGCATACGCATCGGTTTACGTTTCAGCTAATCACGTAATGGGTGCGAAATCGAGCAAAGGCTGCAACAGTCAGATCTAACCTGGATCCACAATATCCGTGATCACTTCCAGGCCAAGACGTTCCAGTTGACCAGGCCCGCCCTCGGCGTTCAAGCCTTGATAGCGAGTGGTGGTCACGATAACCAGCCGCCTATCGGGTACCACATAAATGAACTGCCCACCCCATCCCCAGGCAAAGAATGCCGGTGTGCTTCCGCCTTCGTTCGTCCACCAGAGATACCCATAGGACATGGAAGTCACCGTGCCGAACGAGGACCGCCAGTCGAACTTCGGTGACGTTGCTTCGGTAATCCATGATTCTGAAAGCACCTGTTCTCGTCCGGAAAAACCGTTCTGGATAAACAGTTGTCCAATGCGAGCCAGGTCTCTGGGCCGGAGATCGATTCCAGCGCCGCCATTGACATAGCCGTTCTCCAGCGATTCCCAGGTTTTCCTCTGAATTCCAATTTTGTCGAATAAGAACAGGTCGGCATAGTCTTCCAGATCTTTCCCTGTCATGACCTCGAGAACGACACCCAGCAAATGAACAGCTCCGGAATTGTAAAGAAAACCAGGACTTGGCAATCTCGGTAGATCCAAAACGTATTGGATATGATTCTCTGATCCAATCCACTCAGTGTATGAATTCCCGGCTCCTTCGTCCCATGCCCATCCGCCAGACATCGTGAGTAAGTCTCGAATCGTAATGTTGTCCACATATTCGGGCAGGATTTCAACACGACTGGCCAGGGCATTTCCTATGCTCTCGTCAAGATCAGTAATATGACCCTTGTCAAGCGCGATCCCGACAAGCGTTGAAACGACGCTTTTCGTAACGGATCGTACGTCGGTCAACTCGCTCTCGGTTGAGCCATTAAAATATCTCTCGAACACCAGCCTTCCGTCTTTCACGACCAGTAAACTTCTAAATCGAAGATTCCTGGCCGCTTTCGCTGCCGCTGCGCTCAGAACCGAAGAACTGAGTCCGATGTCGCCTGGAGAAGCCGTTTTCCACGGTTCCATTAAATCGACGATACCATCGCCAATCTCATCGGGTCGATCAGATGAAGTCGTGTCGCAGCCTGCGATCAGGAGTACAAGAATTAACGGGAATAAGAATGGCCTGAACCGAGGCATTGTCTCCTTATTTTAATGATTCAACTTGTGATGATCGGGAATAGCGAATTAGTAATGGTGCCAAAATACGTGCATAGCTATCCATGGTATCTCGCGGCTTCCTCTCCGGAGGTCTCCGGGGGGAGCGTTCGCCACTGAAATTTATCAAGCCACACATTCGACTTGGACTCGACGGCATCCGCAATCAAGGGTCCAAGTACCGGTGCGAATTTAAACCCGTGCCCACTCCCTCCGGATGCAATCGTTAAGCCACCGATTCCCGGGTGGTGATCAATCCAGAGGTGTTCGTCCCGAGTGTCGCAATACAGACAGAGGCGGGTAAAAACGATCGGGGCGTCAGCCAGTGCAGGAAATGTGAATGAAAGAAAATGTCGGAGTGATTGCTCATCTGCTACGGTTACCTCGCGCGCGTCATGAACGGGGTCTATCCCCACTCCGACACCATGATTGGCGATCTTGATCACGCCTTCCAACGGATGGTAAGGAAAGCCATACCAACCGGTTCGAGCGACATCCGCCGTGAATGCTCCAAACACGGGCGGCGTAAACAAACTGTGATCGTCGATCTTGAGATGAAAAACCGGATGCCCGGTAGCCTTCATCTCAGATACCAGCTCTGGTACCAGGTTGGGCGCCCAAGAGCCAGCAGCAACGACAATATGATCGGCGGCGAGCCGCTGGCTTTTCTCAGTCAAAACACCCACGGCCCTCCCTTTCTCCACGTCGATCTTGATAACCAGATCGTCGATCATTCGAACACCAATAGATTCACCCCACTTCCGAATACGTGCTAATACGCGACCACTTTCACCATATCCGCCCACGGCGTGAAAAAATCCATCCACGTATTCTCCGGGTTTCCATGCGGGAAATCTTCGAGCGATCTCCTCCGTACCGAGCCTTTCTGGTGTATGGCCCCGTCGAAGTAACGTCTGATAACTCTCGTACTCGAATCCACCCGGCTCCATCGCCTCTCGAGTGAACATGGTTACGCCGGTTTCGTGGTACAGCACCTCTTCAAATCGATTGTTCCATTCTCGAAAACCTACAATAGAGTCTTCGACCATCGCCATATACTGCTCGTCAGTGCCGTACTCCATCCGGATAACTTTACTGATGTCGGTCGTCGCGGCGAGCGGATGCGGGTGTGCTCCTTCATCGATGATCGCCACTTTGTGGCCTCTCAAACAAAGCTCAACAGCTGCTGTAGCTCCGAATATTCCGGCGCCGATGACAAGAATATCAGCGTTGTCTCGATCCATAGACGCCTGATGGTCAGTCCATTCGCCCCTGGTTTTCCTTCTTCACGAATCCGTGACACCAGCAACATGTATTCGGGCGAATATAGAAATGATCGTCTCTTTCGCACCTAGTTTATGGAGGTTAGATTTTAAGTGATATTTGCTCACAATGATTTTTGCGCTTTCGGAATGCAGCGCGTTTCTTGGGGCGCATTACTTTGCGATGGCTTACAAAGATTCTGTATGGAAATGAGTCAACTCTCTCGACGACACTTTTTGAAATCCTCAGCGGCAGTAGCACTCGGGTTTTCGGGGCTTCAATCTTTCGTTGGTTGTGTTGCGGCGGGCACCGCAACTACAAAATCGATCCCGGGGCGATTCGGCCCAATCTTTCCAGATCCCAAAAAGATTTTTGACCTCCCTGAAGGCTTCTCCTACAAAGTCATTTCCCAAGCGGGCGAGATAATGTCAGACGGTTTTTACGTTCCCATCGAGCACGACGGAATGTGCGCCTTTCCCGGACCGGAGGGACTCACAGTTCTGGTGCGAAATCATGAATTGAGCGGTCGAACCGATGCCCGAGATGGAGCCTTTGGCGAGAATTACGAACTCCTTTCAAGACTCCCCTCGGGAGCGCTTTATGATGCTGGAGCGGACGGAAGGCCGGGTCTGGGAGCCACCACGACGCTTGTATTTGATACGACCAATCAGGAATTAGTTAGCCACCACTTGAGTCTCGCCGGAACGCTCGTGAACTGCGCGGGCGGTCCAACGCTCTGGGATACCTGGATTTCTTGCGAAGAGATCACGCATCGGGCGGGCGCTCGATGGGCGCGCGATCACGGATACTGTTTCGAAGTCCCTGCCTCGAAATCTCCCGGACTGGCTGACCCGATCCCCTTGAAGGAAATGGGACGCTTCAAACACGAGGCGGTGGCAATCAACCCGCGGACCGGAATCGTTTATGAAACTGAAGACATCATCGACGGGCTCATCTATCGATTTATCCCACATGTCCCTGGTCAGCTGGCCCAAGGTGGGCGCTTGCAGGCGCTCTGTATAGTCGACAGACCTAGTTTTGATACCCGAAATCTCACAGAAAAATCGGTGGCGGTCGGAGACCAACTCGAGACGTATTGGATCGAATTGACGGACGTCGAATCGCCCGAAGATGATCTGCGTTATCGGGGCTTCGATGGTGGGGCCGCCTCCTTCGCGCGAGCTGAGGGCATCTGGTATGGGGATGGAACGATCTTCATCGCGTGTACGGAAGGGGGACAACTTCGGAAAGGACAGATTTGGAAGTATACGCCGAGCCCTTCTGAAGGAACGGCAGATGAACAAATACGTCCAGGTCGGCTTGAATTATTCGTCGAGGTGGACGAGGCGGGCCTGATCGAGAACCCTGATAATTTGACGATGGCTCCGTGGGGTGACCTGTTTGTTTGTGAAGACGGGACCGGATCACAGTATCTGGTAGGAATCACACCAGAAGGAGAGATTTACAGGTTTGCCCGCAATGCCATCAGCGAGTCGGAACTCGCTGGGGTCAGTTTTTCACCTGACGGTTCGACGCTCTTTATCAACATCCAGCACGACGGACTCACACTGGCAATCACCGGACCCTGGCAAAGGGGCCTCCGTGGGACGTAGCCTAGGGGTGTTCATTAGTCCGTAAATGTCCCGGATTCGCGCCGAATCCCGGTTCTCGAATCTCCGGCGCCCGTCGCCGCCGCGGTTGATCAGTTTGTGCTCGTAACCGAGGAGCTACTCACCCAATTTGTAAACATGTCCATCCTTCATCACAAATCGAACATCAGCGAGCTGATTGATATCTTCCAGGGGATTCCCTGAGACTGCAATAATGTCTGCAATCTTACCTTGATCCAGTGTTCCCAGACCATCGTCCAGCCCCATTAGCTCAGCTCCGTTGATCGTCGCCGACTGGATAGCACCTAGCGGGGACATCCCGTAGGAGACCATAATCGGGAAATCAACTGCATTGTCACCGTGCGGAAGAGCACCCGCATCCGTCCCGTATGCGATTTTAACTCCTTTCTGGACAGCGCGGGCAAACACTTGTTTGTGCGAGTTTGTGATTGCAAGAGCACGCTCGCTCCACTCAGAGCGGGGCCCATCCTGGTAGTACACGGAAATAGTAGGCACCCAAAACGTACCGCGTTCTACCATCAGGTCGAGCGTTTCATCGTTCAACATCATTCCGTGCTCGATCGAACGAACACCGGCGTCGACGGCGACGTGGGCGGCATGACCTCCATAAGCGTGAGCCGCTACCGGTGTGCGAAATCGAGCTGCTTCACGCACGACCAACCGAATATCATCGTCACTGAATTGGGCGAGCGGTTCCATGTTGGCAATGTCAATATGACGCGTGGTTCCCGTGACATACAGCTTGATCCAGTCTGCACCATACTTAATCTGGTTTCGAAGAGTGCGGACGATCTCGGCCGGAGAGTCGGCTAGCGACCCAAATTGTGGAACGTCGATCTGAGGGGCCAGGCCGTCGTTATTCATATAGCCCCCGGTTATGCTGATTGCCAGCGTGGCCACCTGCATGCGAGGACCAGGTATCAGGCCATCGTTTATCGCATCACGTAAGGCAACATCGGCCCAATCAGCACCCTCCGAATCCACATCCCTCACGGTCGTAAACCCAGCCAGGAGGGTAGCTCTGGCAGCGGCTACTCCCTCTATAGTCCGATACGGAATCGACTTGAAGAGAATGGGGTTGTTTCGTGCGTAGTCCGGCTGAATCGCTAGATGGGTATGCGCATCAATGAGTCCCGGCAGAATCACATATTCGGATAGATCTATCACTCTTGCTTCCGACGGAATGGATACGTTAGGGCCAATCGACCGAATTCTACCGTCACGAACAACCACGACCACGTTGGGAGTCAACTCACCTGTGACGACATCCAGCACGGCTCCGGCCTGGATGGCCGTAACTTGCTGAGCCACAGCAGCCGGTGAGAAGAAAACCGGAGCAAGAAGTGCCAGAAAAACTGAGCATGCACAAGTTCGAAAATGAGTAGACATGGTAAATCGATTGGTTAATGAAGTCCCGAATCAAAGACTAAACCATTTACGGACACAGGCCGACTTCCGCAAGGGGTGACAGAACAGAGAGCGTTCTGGTTGGTTTTGAAGTAGTCTTCTCGTCCTTCGGTGATCTCCCAGCGTATTTTGAGCATGATGGCCATGGGTTCCTCCTTAGAATCGCTCGTATTGGGTACAACTGTGAGTATAACCTGATCAGAGTCCAGAAGATGAACTTGAATCCCCTGGAAAATTTGCATACAGCGCAACAATTTTTTATCAGACGGAAAAACGCCTAACCACGATCATTATGACATCCCCTGGAAATGTGCACGCCATTGACACCGGCGTGTCAATAGGCCATGTGCATCTCAAGGTATCAAACCTTGAAAGAGCCTTGGATTTCTATTGCCGCGTTCTTGGATTTGAGATTACACAACGAATCGGTGATCACGCTGCCTTTATTTCCGCTGGTGGATATCACCACCACATAGCACTCAACACCTGGGAGAGTTTGGACGGACCTCAACCGCCGAAGAATGCCACGGGGCTGTTCCATCTAGCGATTCTCTACCCTACACGGGCAGCACTAGTACAAGCATTTCATCGTCTCAAGGATGCAGGGATCACTATTGACGGGGCCAGTGATCACGGTGTGAGTGAAGCTCTATACGTTCGTGACCCCGACGGAAACGGCATAGAATTATGTGTGGATAGACCGGAGAAGGAGTGGCCACGAGACGAAGACGGCAGGTTGAAAATGGTTACAAAGCGGCTTGACGTGGAATTCCTGGAGAATGACACTTAATCGACAGATAAACTATTCTTACACGTTTATGAGCACCCGTCGCCTGCAGGCACTCGTCGCGGCCGTTCTTCTCATCAGTCCGTCAATTGTCTCGGGCCAGGAGAGCGGAACCATCATCGTCGCGAATATGAGCGAGAATTCCGTCTCCCTCATTGATGCTGCGTCTCGTAAAACGGTGGCGACGCTCCCGTCCGGACCATCCCCTCATGAAGTTGCCGTGTCTGAGTCTGGAGAGTGGGCTGTAATTACGAATTATGGGAATTCCGATCGTGTTGGTAATTCGCTAACGCTGATTCACGTACCCGAAGCCGAAATCGAAGCCACGTTTGATCTTTCTGTCTACGAGAGGCCACACGGGGCCGTATTTCTTCCCGGCGATTCGGTAGTTGCCATCACCAGCGAAGCCACCCAAAAAGTCGTGTTCTATGACGTAATTGAGGGTGAGATCGTCGACACGGTATCTACCGGCCAGCGTACGTCTCATATGTTGGCCGCTGACAATATCAGATCTACCCTGTTCACTACAAATATTATTGACGGAACTCTATCTGAAATTGACGGAGAAACCCGAAAACGAGAGCGGATTATACCGGTCGCAGCGGTTATAGAGGGGATTGCTGTGTCTCCAGCCGGAGACCGAGTTTGGGTGGGCAGTAACCGGGAGAAAAAGGTATTTGTGGTCGACGCAGCCTCAGGAGAAATCGAACACACTTTCGACGGATTTGGATTTCCGTATCGAATGGCCATCTCACCGGACGGTCGACTAGCGGTCCTTACCGATCCCATGAAAAGTGAGATTCGGATCGTGGATGCGGAAACGCTCAAGGAACTGAAAACTATTTCTATTTCACCGGACGGGGCAGAGACAGAAGCTGAATTCCCCGGCTCGGCCGCACCCGAAGGCCTCGTGATTACACCCGACAGCCGATACGCCTATGTCTCGCTCCAAGCGCTGAGCAAAGTGGCCATCGTTGACCTGGAGTCTATGGAAATAATTGGTACAGCGCGAACTGGAGGATGGCCTGACGGCATCGGGTACTCACCATTAACTGCTCTTCCTGAGTAGTACAAAAACATACGTATTTCGCGAACTAGTACTACGCCCGTACCTTTTGACCTCGCGTATCTCACCGGGAGGAAATCGAAATTCGGAGAAAGCCCAACCACTGAACACACTGGTTGACGGCTCGTTTTCAGCAGGAGTTACCAGGTCAAGTTTGATGCTCAAGCGCTCTCCAGTCGAGTTTATCTATATCAGCTCGAAGCTGATCGCACCCCCTATGGTCATATGACACACACAATGAGTAGGTGAGTCTCCAGCATATGAAAGCACACATCCGTTTGTGTGTGTCGCTGCAATTGGTCATACTGCTTCTCAGTCCTGGCCGGGATGCAGCTGCGCAGAATGACATTGTACTGACGCCCAGCAAAGACAACACTTTGTATGAGAGCCCTACCGGAGCACTGAGCAATGGAGCGGGTACGCACGTTTTTGCAGGTAAAAACTTTGGTAACGAGGTGCGCCGGGCCTTATTGGTATTTCCTGTAGCAGCCACCGTTCCGGCTGGCGTTACGATCGATAGCGTGAAGCTGACGCTTCATATGTCCCGAACGATAAGCGGTGTCCGGACGATTGACGTCCACAGAGTACTAAAAGCTTGGGGCGAAGGCTCTTCATTTGCTCTCGGTGAGGAAGGTCAGGGGCACCCCGCTACGGTCGGAGACGCCACGTGGCTCCACACATTCTTTGATTCGTCTCTGTGGCAGAATGCGGGTGGTGACTTCGATCCCACCGCGAGCACCAGCACGGACGTAGACCAGGAAGGCACATACAATTGGAAGTCTACGCCTCAACTGGTAGACGACGTACAAGGCTGGCTTGAAATTCCATCGGAGAATTTTGGCTGGCTGCTCCTCGGCGATGAAGACGAACAGTCGACGACCAAGCGTTTTGACAGTCGGGAAAATCCGAATCCCGATTTCACCCCAAAACTCCACGTTTACTACTCCACTGCTACGGCAGTTGAATACGAAATCGCACGGCGCAGTGTCCGGCTACTTCAAAATTATCCAAACCCCTTTCGGAAAACTACGACCGTTACGTACGAGCTGTACGCACCACAATTCGTTACACTGAATATCTTCGACACGTTAGGACGTCTGGTGGCGACTCCGGTAGCTTTATGGCAGAATTCGGGACCGCACGAGGTTGTATATCGTGCTACCGGCCTATCTCCAGGGATATATGTCTATCAAATAATCGGCTCCGGGTCTCGCCAGTCCGGAACAATGATCGCGGTAAAGTGAAGCGCCATGAAGAATGCTAGAACCCGGAGTTATCCTCACCTTCTAGCATTGGGCCACCTGTGGTTACCACTGGTGGCGCTATTACTGGCGGGATGTTCAGGTCCGCAGCTCGTCTCGTTTTCGACTCAGGATGGAGGAATGGTCTACGCCGACGAATATGGAGAAGGCGACCACGCTGTCGTGCTGGCCCATGGAGCGAGGTTCAACAAAGAAAGTTGGGAGACACAGGCACGGGCACTAAAGAAGGCGGGGTTCCGAGTTGTGGCCATCGACTTCCGCGGACGCGGCAAATCGCATGGCGGACCCGGATCCGAGTCGTCCGATGACGGAGTATATTTCGATGTGCTCGCGGCAGTACGATATGTTCGCGAAACAGGAGCGAAGACGGTTTCCGTTGTCGGAGCAAGTTTCGGAGGCTGGGCTGCGGCACAGGCTTCCATTTCGGCACCTGGTGAAATCGACCGTCTTGTGTTAATGGCGGCGACCGTCGAGCAGCCCGATCTGTTGCCGGGCCGAAAACTGTTCATACTTACGCGCGAAGATTTGAGAGGCGGGGGCATACTACGCCTACCAGAGATTCGTGACCAATACGAACGCACTCCAGACCCGAAAGAGTTGATAATTCTAGAGGGCTCAGCCCACGCACAATATATATTTGAGACGGATCAGGCTGAATGGCTGATGCGTGAAATCATACGATTTCTCTCTGAACCATAATTAGAACCCGATGCGAGTCATCTCTATCGTCTTCATTTTTCTTATTACCCGCGTATTTATCCGGATTGAAGAACAAATGTTACATGCGGCGTATGGAATCGATTAGGAGGAATATTGCCTTCAAGTACAACGGTGGATCTAGTCCGAGCCTGTTGAAAAAACGGAAGCATTGAGATTTCAATCACCTCCATTGCCCTTCTCCTCAATTCCCCGTTTCTTCCGTTCGCACTCACTCCAACGCATCTATGGTAGGCACCTCACTTTCTCACTATAAAATCCTCGAAGAACTCGGCCGCGGTGGTATGGGGATTGTCTATAAGGCTGAAGACACTAAGCTGCACCGCACGGTCGCGCTAAAGGTTCTTCCTGTTGCTGCGCTTGGGAACGAAGAGGACCGCGCACGATTCTTCCGAGAAGCTCAAGCAGCCGCTCAACTCCACCACGCCAATATCGCTACTGTTTTTGCGATCGAAGAGGCTGCGTCCGACGACGGAACCGAGCAACCCTTCATTGCGATGGAGTGTGTCGATGGCGAAACGCTAACCGAGCGTATCAATCGAGGTCCCCTGAAGCTGGACGAAGCAATCGCATTCGCGACCCAAGTAGCTCACGCCCTTGAGCTCGCGCATGAGAAGAACATAGTCCACCGCGATGTCAAGAGCGGAAATGTGATGGTCACCGAGAAGGGAGTAGCCAAGGTTCTCGACTTCGGTCTTGCGAAAACGGCTCAGTCTACCAAGCTGACGCAGCTCGGCTCGACCCTGGGGACCATTGCGTACATGAGCCCGGAGCAGGCGCGCGGAGAAGAAGTGGATCGCAGATCGGACATCTGGTCGCTCGGTGTGCTTCTCTACGAAATGCTGTCCGGTCGACTTCCCTTTGCCAGCGAGTACGAGCAGGCCGCCGTGTACTCCATTCTGAATGAAGACCCGGAACCACTTACAGCCATCAGAACAGGTGTTCCGATGGCGTTGGAACTGCTGGTAGGAAAATGTCTGTCGAAGAATGCCGACCAGAGGTATCAGTCTGTGACAGACCTGCTCGTGGACTTGAAGTCGTTGGATTTGAGATCCAAGCAGTTGTCAAAGGCTTCTGGGGTGGTCGCTCGGCAGTCGACCCTCTCGCCCTCACCCGCATTAGAGACATCCTCGAAAACATCGACGGTTCCAGTCATGATCGTCGGAATCGTCGCGTTCGTGTTGGGCGCGCTCGCACTGTATTTCCTGCAGCCGAGCGAGCCCCGAACACTCAGAAAATTTGAGTACCCGGCTCCCGGAGTCACAGCGCTCGCTATCTCGCACGCTGGAGATCGATATGCCTTCGTTCAAAACGATACGCTTTATGTGCGTGATTTTTCGTCTCTTTCGAAACGGTCGCTGACGGCTGCATCCGTAAGTCATCTCTTCTGGTCTCCCGACGACGCCAACATTGGATACGCCGAAACGCAGAATTTGTGGACGATTGATCCGATCGGCGGCGAACCGAGACTCGTGACGTCGTTCGACATCGGAATCATATACGGGGCATCGTGGCTGTCGTCTGGCAATATTCTCGTATCCGTCCGTACGGGGACGGCACTAGGCGCTATCCATTCGATTCCGGCGTCAGGCGGGAACTCTCAGGTCATCTGGCAAACCGACATAGATGCAAATGTAAATAGTTTTGACGCGCTGGCCTCCTCAGCCAACACTGATCTAATCGTTGTGAATGCTCGAGATTATGAAAACGTCGAATCCATTCGTCTTCTTGACAGGAGCGCCGATGTTATTCTTATTGAGAAGAGCAATTTCTTCCCGGATGAAATATTTGTCAGTCCGGATGGACACCTTCTGGTCTCAGAGCCAAGTACTGGCCTCTCAAGTTATTCGTTCGCGTCCGACAAGCGGTCAATTACCGGAAACCCGGTCCGTATCGCTCCGCCAGGAGCCCGTTTTCCGAGTGTTTCAAACGATGGGATACTGACCTATCTCCAGTTCGATCTTGTTGACGGCCAAATCGGTCAGTTCTCGACCGATGGCGAAATTGGGCGGTCATATGGTCGGCCCGCTCAGCTAATGATTAGTCCGTTGATTCATCCCAACGAAGACCGCGTGCTGATTTCAAAGAATCGCAGTGGTATCTGGCTCATGGATTCAAGAGGATCTGAAACACCCGTTGATACTGGATTTGACGGATACGAAGAAGGCAACACCTGGCTGAAAGACGGGAGACGTGTAATCATCTCATCGTTCCGTGATGGTGGCACAATTGTGGTCATCGATGTAACAGGAAGAACGTCTCCTCAACGAATCGTTGCCGGAAGAACTTGGCTTGCCAGTCTTTCTCAAGATGAGCGTTACATGGCGTTTTATTCTGTAACGGATGATAACCGGAGAGATTTATTCTATGTCGAACTTGACGTTCAACCTGATTCTATCATTGTCGGAGACTGGAATACTTACTTGAGTACGCCGGCTGACGAGGCGGTGCCTCAGATTCACCCTGACGGAGATTTACTTCTGTATCAGACCAACCTGTCGGGCGAGTGGCAACTGGTCGTTCGAACGTTTCCGGATCCGAACGAAAACTACTGGCCGGTAACTATAGATGGTGGGTATCGTGGCCAGTGGCACCCTGACGGCCATATGATCTACTACACCACTGAAGATGGGATGTTATGGAGAATATCGTTTGATCGGAGCGCAGAATCACCGGTTGGAAAACCAGAGGAGTTGTTCTCCATTTCCACAGACATTTTAAACCCATATGCCAGTCCTTTTGATATCGCTCCTCATTCTGGAAGCGTTATTGCCATCCATGAAGTGCGAGAGCCTGCACCTCCGTCTATCGTAGTCGTAGAAAACTGGGCGGTTGAGTTGGAGCGGTAGGCGGGCAAGATCGTCGAAACCATAACCATGGATCTCTTCACAATCGCCGCCGCCCTTATCACGCTGGCTGCCGTATTCAGCTATCTGAATTATCGATTCATCGGTTTGCCGACCACGATCGGCGTCATGCTTATTTCCCTCGTGGTGTCGCTTGCGATTATTGCGATGCACAGTTTGGGATTTTATCTGGGTTTCAATTCAGAAAACCTGCTCCGGAGCATCCAGTTCGACCAGACCGTATTTCGAGGCATGCTTGCCTTTCTTCTTTTTGCAGGCGCGCTTCACATCAACATCAATGATCTGAGGGATCGGAAATGGATCATCGGCTCCTTGGCCACATTGGGTGTCCTTATCTCAACGGTGCTCGTCGGGGGTGCCACGTGGCTGGTTCTGGGAATGGTCGGTCTTTCGCTCCCGTTTTTGTACTGCCTGTTGTTTGGAGCGCTGATCTCCCCAACGGACCCCATTGCCGTGCTCGGAATCCTCAAATCTGCGGGTGCTACTAAAAGCCTTGAGACGAAAATCGCAGGCGAGTCACTCTTCAACGATGGCGTCGGTGTCGTGGTGTTCATCGTCGTACTCGAGCTTGCGACAGGAGCATCGGAGATTAATGCCGCTAGCATCGCCGCTTTATTCTTTCAGGAGGCCGTAGGTGGGGCATTCTTTGGGTTTGGAGTCGGGTACCTGACATACCAGATGCTCAAGAGGGTGGACAACTATCACGTGGAATTATTGATTACCCTCGCGACCGTGATGGGAGGATACGCGCTCGCGACATCCCTCCATCTTTCCGGACTCATCGCAATCGTCGTGGCCGGATTATTTGTGGGTAACCAAGGTCGCCTGCTGGGTATGTCGGAAAAAACACGGCACCATCTGGACATTTTCTGGGAACTCGTTGACGAAATACTGAACGCCGTCCTCTTTGTCCTGATGGGATTGGAGGTGCTGGTTCTAACGTTCACGGAGCAGTACGTGCTGGCCGGATTGTTGCTGATTCCGCTGGTACTCCTGGCGCGATTTATTTCGGTTGGAATTCCTGTCCTGGCGCTGCGCAGGTATCGCATATTCAGCCCCGGCGTAGTCCGCATCATGACCTGGGGAGGCCTTCGGGGAGGCATTTCCGTAGCCCTGGCGCTATCACTACCCGCCGGACCGGAACGCGGTCTGATCATCGCAGTGACGTATATCGTTGTTGTCTTTTCCATCCTTGTGCAGGGACTCAGCCTGGGTCGAGTGATCAAATATTTTGCAGGTTCGAATACGCACGACTAATAATCCGCGTGTACTGAACTTCGGATTGGTTTCCGTTGTGCGCAGGCAAGAATAACCGTTCTAAATCCTACGAATTACCAAGAGATATATAGTCATGAATGGGAGGGTGTTTTCGGGATCCGAGTCGGACTCAACACCAGAGGAACGGTTAGCGGGCCTCACCTTATGAAGCAGTAGAAAGACCGGTGGAGGCAACGCCGAGATGCAGCATGCGATAGGAAGAGCGCACAAGCAGCCTTCTCCTCCTGAGGAGCGAAAGCCAACGCTCAATCTTCCTCGTACTGCTTACGGAGCCGGTCTAAATCTTCCGGATTTCCGATAATGGTCAGGAAGTCCCCCTCCAGCATCAGCGTATCGCCTTGCGGGACGATGTTCGTTCTGTCTCGCCGAATGACAGCAATCAAAATCCCATGAGGCAAGTGTGCCTCCTGGAGAGAGCGTCCGATTAGATGCTCCGTCTTCGTTCCTGTCTTTAGTTCAAGGAGATGAAAATATTCGCCACGGAAGAGGACCTGTTTCAGTTCTTTCTCGTCCGCTGCTGCGGCCCAGTCTCGGCTGAACTCATCTTCGTCTACCCGTGTGGCGATTTGTGCAAGAATACGAAGGTGCTGACCGGGATTGCTGTCTGGACTCACCAGGAAGAAAATGGCTTTCACGTCCTGCTCATCGTCTACCCCTCCGAGTGTTCGATCTGATTCTGCAATATGAATTGCTTTCTCAGAGCGGACCAGCACCATCTCCGGTTGGTCGACGGACGATGTCGTAAAATGAGGAAGAGCCACGCCATGAGTCACGGGTGTGACCCCTAGAGGGGTTCCCTCCAGGAACTGCATCTTGATTTCGTCGGATGTCATTGGTATGCGCTCTGCCAGGAGTTTGGCCGCCTCCCCAACGACGTCTTCGAAGCTCACATCAGCCGAAATATCAATTACAAAGCTTCGCGCAACAACCGCATCGAATGGGTCTTCGGGCCGAAGGCCTTTTTCCTTGATATGACCTCGCATTTCATGTTCCAGCCGATAGTCGACGTCCGTACCAAGGCGCTCGAAAACATGAAAGATGGCTCCACGACGATCTACACGATCGCGTGCGTAGTTCCAGTACCAGATCATGCCCAAGATCATCAGACCGCCAGTAAATACGATCGACAGCGCACCATTCTGTGTGATCAACCAAACTGGCGCCACGATACCGATTAGCTGTATCCAAGGATATAGGGGTGAGCGAAAACCAGGATCGTAAGACGTGATTCGACTCTCGCGCATTACAATGACTGCGATACAACTCATTGCAAACATCAGAAGTTGAAAAGAGCTGGCTAACTTGGCAACCTTCACCGGATTAAATACAGTCACCAACAGCACAATCATTCCAACAGTTACAACTATCGAGAAGTAAGGCGTTTGTTTTTTTTTGCCCAATTTGCTGAAGATGGCGGGTAACAGCTTGTCGCGGCCCATGGCAAGCGGATAACGCGACGAACTGAGTATTCCCGCGTTCGCGACTGAAGAAAAGGCCAAGATGGCTGCAATTGTCATAAGAACAGCTCCCCATCGTCCGACAAGAGCTTCAGCAACAGTGGCTACCGGCGTCAAGTCCCCCCCATTCGCGGCCAGAGCCTCTGCCGAAATCACGCCGACCATAATTGAGGTGCCTATCAGATAGACGACAATTGCAGTCGCAAACGACAAAAACATTCCAAGTGGCAGGTTGCGTACCGGATTTTTTATCTCTTCGGCGACGCTGGCGATTTTGGTGAGACCCATGTAACTCACCACCACAAGACCCGCTGTGGAGATAATCGAGGAGGCCCCTTTGTCCAGAAAACCCCGAAAGAAACTGGCATTAACGTCAAGGATGCCGACCCCCGAAAACCAGAGAAGTAGCAACAAGAGCCCGATAACAAGAAATACCTGGGTAGCAGCAGATTTTTTGGCACCCACCAAATTTACAATTCCAAAAGTGATGGCAAATCCAGCAGCGATTGGCGTCATCGGAGCATCTGGAAAAAAGATACTCAGATAGGCTCCTACTCCGAGCAGGGCAAATGCAGTTTTCAGGATCAGTGAAAACCAGGTCCCGAATCCACTCATGGTTCCCCAAAGTGGTCCCATACTCCGATCCAGGAAAAAGTAGACCCCACCCGAACGCGGCATCGCCGTCGCCAATTCGGCAGCGGACATCAAACCCGGCAGTAGAAAAAGCGCTGCGATCAAGTAACTCAGCGGTAGCGCCGGTCCCGCCCCGACGGCCGCGATTCCCGGAAGAAGGAAAAAACCCGAACTCAGCGTAGCACCCGTCGCTATCGCATATACGTCGAGGAGGCCTAATTCCTTCTTCAGGCGTTTTGTCTGCGTTCGGTCGGGCATGAGCGATTCTGGTGTGGCGAAGTATGCTCTGTGGCGATTGAATCGACGCGGGTGTAAGCGGAAGATAGTCCAAGTCAACCAGATCCGTATTGCGACAAGTACCCTACTCTTTCAACGCCCAAAGCCCAAACATCCGATAACATAACGGCACCAGATGGAGTGACGCTAGCAGGGAAACAAGCAACCCAATCCCACCCACCAGACCCAGCTCTTGAATTCCGGCAAATCTGGCAAACCCGAGAGAAGCGAATGCGCCCACGGTCGTAAGAGTGGTCATGGTCATACTGGAACCCGCTTCCCGAAATAGGACTTCGAGACTCTGGCCCGAATGCAGTCTCTGGACGATATGGATCCCATCGTCCACACCAATACCGATTAGCAGCGGAGCAATGGCAAGCGTCAGGAGATTAAGCTCGATTTGCAGCATCGCCATCACAATCAGAGCTGCGGCAACTCCGCAGATCGCCGGTAGCAAACAAATGATAACCCGAAAAAGGCTCCGGAATTGCATCCACAATATTATCAATACGAGCACGAGTGACAGGATCGATGCCACCGCAACGTCTCGACGCAGAACGCTAGAGTGCTGCGCCGATCGAAGCGCTTCGCCCATCAACTGAACGCCCTCCAGTTCATCACCACCCAGCATCTGGTAGGTTTCAAGAAACCGGTTGACCGATCCTTCCGCCCACGGAAATTGCTTCAGATAGACGTATGAAACTGCGACCTGCTTCCCCCGTGCCTGCAGTAGGAAACGATCGATTTCGGAGCCTAATCCGGACTCTCGAAGGGCATCCAGATCGAGCACTTCCAAAATTGGACTCAGGAAGCGAGAAATCTCTGCCGGATATTCCTTGGCAAGATATTCGTTCATTACAACCGACCCTGTCCGGGCCGCCGATGCCAAAGCCTCGTTATAATCGCTACGAAATCTTACAGGCGAAAAGAGGTTGGGGCGATTACGTACGAATTCAATATTTGCCTCCTGGTCTTCGGCTACTGGCAACCAATTCGATATTGATTCGATAGAGACGATTCGTGAGCGTTCTGCCCCTCGCCTGAGCACATCTACAGCAGAACGATCGCGAGATATCGCCTCGTCACGCGTCTTACCCCATGAGACTACGAGAATTGGAGAGAACGATGATCCCAATTCCTGATTCAAGCGGTCCAGTTCTGCTGTCTTTGGATTTCCCTTCAGAGCTAGATTCCATGGATGCGTCTCGTATGGGATTGAGCTACTGACGACGACTGCTGTGATTAAAAGAGCAGTCCAGAAAAGAAGACCGACAACCGGTCGTCGACTACTCATCTTGGCCAAAATGACACCCCATTTCCCCCAGAATTGATTCGACGTGAAACTGGGCTCGGTAAATCCCAATCCGAGAACGAGAACCGTGAACGAGCCAATCAGCATCACCAACAATCCGACTCCGGTTAGAAGAGCGATTTGCTTCATCACGGGATACGAAATGGCAGACAGAGCGAAAAAAGCTGCGGCAGTAGTCAGTCCCGAAAAAAAGATGCTCCGACCCGGGCGCTCAAGGGCTGACTGCAAAGCGGCTCCGCGATCGATTCCCGCCTCACTGTGTAACCAATAATGTGAGGCGATATGAAGGCTGAAGTCGACCCCCAGACCAACAAGGACACCTGCGAACACCCAGGCAATCAAGCTGACGGATCCAAAGACGACAAAGGCTACAACACCGGTTACCGCAAGCCCGAAAACAATGGGAAGAACGATCACGAGTGGAGCCAGAGGGCTGCGGAAAAAGAGCCCCAGAATAATCAGTACGGTTATCGTGGCTGCCAGCCCCACTCTCTGAACGTCGCCCAAAACCGACTCCGAGGCTGAGACATAGCTGATTGGTCGACCAATGGCGCTGAGCCGTTTCCCATCCAAAAGCCCCATCCAATCAGGATCTGATCGAAGGTCATCAAAGACTTCCTCGATGCCGAGGACCAAATCGGATGCCCGTTCCAGATCGTTGGTCCCGATCAACGGTTCTACAACAAGAAAGAAGATCTTTCGGCCGGGAAGCGAGAAGTAATCGTCCTCGATCCGAATGGGAGATGAACCGGCCATTTGGTAAAGCGTTCGGGCTGCCAATACCCCAAGGCCGAGAGGATCACGTTCACGTGCGTCTCCAAACAAGTTGAGGGTTGTCTCGAACGTCGCTTCGCTCGAAGCGGGTTCACCTTGCAATGCCTGTTCAATTGCCTGCCTCGAAAGTTTCTCGGCTGCCATCTCGAGATGATCGGGTCTCAAGTACAAGAGAAGATGCTTTGGACCCTGCTGATCGAGGAATCTGCGAATACCGGGGTCGAAACGCTCCCGCACCGTTGCGATGCCCTTCTTTTCGCGCAGTCTTTTGGCGAGTTCATCAATGATTGGACCGGCGTTTTTTGCCGCCATTTCCGATTCCGACTCGACGTAGACCACGATGCGAGCGGATCCGCCAACACGATCCTTGATCTCCTGTTCGAACGACTCGTCAGCGCCAGCCAGGGTGGGAAGAAAATCGTCCATGTCGAGTCGCGTCGGCGTGCGAAAACTCACAACAACTGCAACCAATAACACTCCTGCGCTCAAAACCGAAAACGAAATTCGATGGCGGGTCGCAAGAAACACAATCCACTTAATCATTCGACCCTGTCCCATCACATTGCGTATTCCCGATAACTTTCGTATACAGTATACTGATTCCCACCCCAGCGCCTGAATCTTCAATAACTCAAAGTGTTGTTGGAGCTATCTGGTCAGAAAGCCACCGGAGGTCACTATGTCAAAGAAAAATATATTTCCCTTTTCCATTGCTGTGGTTCTTATCGGCTCGCTCGCCTTCGTCTCGTGCGATATTGTCAAATCGGACGACGAAGGTGGTGACCAAATTGGTCAGGCCGAGATCGCGGAGTTCTTCTTGGATAACCAGAATTCGGCATTTGTGATGATGGAAGGATTTTCGCGTTTGCTGTTGGCACTCAGCGGTACCCAAGCTCCGGGCATCACGTTGACACCTCGTGCCAGCAAGGGAGGTGTGTTGGTATTCGATGGAGATATCGGCTTGGATTTCGACGGCAATGGCACATACGAGGTACATGTCATTGGAGATCTAACATTTCCAGGTACCGAGCCCAATCTCGATAACGGTGCGACCGCCCGAATTACCGAAGTAACCGGCTCAAGTATCGACGGTACGGCCGTTGCGGACGTAACGGCGTCCGGGCCCGGTGGTGCATTCGTTTCTGGAACCGGTACGTTTCAGGGAGCCAGCGGCCCGCCAGTCGACCTCGACTTTGGTGCCTCGATCTCATTGTTCCAGAGCTCCATCAGCGGTTCCGCAGATGTCGTGGCAGGTGACCTCGAGGCCACCGTATTCTTCGAACCGGCTCAGTTCGCGCCGTTCCAGATTCGTGTTGTCAGCGATGATTTTGAGTTTGTCGTTGGCGCAGATCTATTCGGAAAAACTGAGTAGAAGGGGGTATCTACTTGGGGCGCACGGCTCTGAATGAGACGCTGTAGGTACTTCCAAATCCTCTTTATTTCGGAGCGGTACTCCGCGTAAATACGCGCGCGCTCTGAGACGCCAAAAAGGCCTTTCGAGTTACGGAAAAGTGGAGCGATCCGTACTACTTGGGCGCGGTTGGTGCTTACGGAAACGGAGTAGGCCCTCGAGTACTGTTTAGATCGGGAGTTGCTTTTGAGCACCGGTTACAGCGGCTTGGACCGATGACAGGGTCAAGGATCGGTTTGCTTTTCCGAAACTCACCGCGTTAATTGAGTACCCCTCGATGTTCTCACCCCGGACCACTACCACTTTTTTGGGAGGGTATGATGACCGTGTCTCGATTCGTTACGACGAGTTTTTACCGCCTTTCGACGGGTACACTCATCTTGGTATGGGTCACTGGCACTCTTCTGACAGGATTTGATGGATTTGAAAGTGCGTTAGAAGGTCCAACTGGCTTATATAATGGTGCTGAGACGATTCTTGCCAGCGGGAAAGGATATCCCTGGATGAACTTTGAAGATGGATTTGTACTTCCAAGTCTGGCCCGAGGCCCAAAAGAGTTTTTGGACGCTCTCACTGAGGGTGTTGCGATTCCAAGGACTATGGTCACCGGTGATTTTGACGAAGACGGCGAGATCGATCTGATAGAGGGTTTTGGGACTGCTACTGGTGGATTTATCTCAGTTCTAACGACTCTTGAGTCGGCTACTCTTGTTTCTGACGTCTCCGATGAATCCAACATGACGCGGCCTACGCTCTTTAATCTTGAGATAGACCCGGAATTTCTCGGTTACGGAGATTTTAACGCGGACGGCTTTGAGGATATCGTGGCGGCTTCGCGAGTGGTTCGCCGCCTTATGTGGATCGAGGGGAATGGTCAAGGAGGGTTCGGTCGGCCCCAGATGGTTTTTCTACCGGGGCGGATCACCGCGTTGTCGACGGGGGATGTAAACCGGCGAGATATGCTCACGGATGTGGTTGTCGGAGTCGAAAGTGACGCAACCCCATTATCCTTTGAAGGCAGCGCCATTGATTTTTCAGACGCGCTGGCTTCTCACGATCACAAAGAGGGTTTCTCCAAGCTACTCGTCTTTGAGAACCCCGCTGGAGCATTTGCGGGCGATCCGGAAGTCATTCCCCTCGCTGAGCCGGCTGTCTCGATACAAATTGGGCGGATGGACGAAGATATCTACGGCGACGTTTCGATTGTTGGATCGCATTCACTGACTCTCGTACGTGGCAGGGAAAGATATTTCAGTACGGCTGGTAAGCGCGGCGGGTATGACGGGGTTGCGGAGACATCAACGCTTGCATTGGAAGAGGAACCGGTCGCTATGGTTCTTGGCGACTTTATCGGTGACACGAAACGAGAGCTGGCAATCGTATCGGCGTCGGGTCACGTGTCGGTGCTGATTCCAGGCACACAGCAGCTAATCTCCACCCCGATTTCGATTCCAGGCATTAGATCAGATCAAAAACTAGCTGCTCGGCGGGCGAGTGTATCGTCTCTACCTAAGGATGACCTTCTTGTTCTTGATTCCCAGGGAAAACGATTACACGTTATTCACTCTCCAGCCTTTGTCGGTGAGGGTTATCCGGTCGAAGCAGCCCGACCAGAGCAGACATTTTTGCAACAATCGCTGGCACAGACCTACTTCGACCTGTCGATGGCGGCTGCTGCATTCGAGACGGAAACGCTCAATAGCGATGGATCGGCAGACATTGCATTGTTCGGTTCCAGGACAAATCCTGATGGCTCCCGAGTACCGCTCACGTCCGTAGCTCTGACACAACCGGTATTCAGCTTCGTGGTCAATACGGATGGATCTGGGGCAGATATCAATAAAGGAGACGGTCTCTGTGCCACGTTTCAAGGCGATTGCACGTTGCGTGCAGCGATTCAAGAAGGTAATAGTACGGCTGGTGCCGATCTAATAACGTTCGCCATTTCGGAATTATTAATCAGTTCCATAACTCCGGTCACACGACAGATTACCATTGACGGAACATCGCAGGGCAAAGTTTTTCTCTCGAACAACGCCGGAGCTTTGACAATTTCGGGTGATGCGGGCTCAAGCGTAGTCCGAAACCTGATCATTCGACGAAGTCTCGTACTTCAATCCATCGATGGCGGAACAAGGGTAGAAGGTTGCTACATAGGTACCGACAAGACAGGTTCGACGGTGCCGGTCAACTGGGGCGGCCACCGACTCGGGGTGACGTCGCCAAACAATAGAATCGGCGGTTTGACCGAAGATAGGCGCAACATAATAATGGGGATAGACATTCGGTCAGAGGGAAATATCGTTGCTGGGAATTACGTGGGTGTCAACGCTGCGGGAACAGACAAACTTCGCCCTGTCGACAACAGCTTCTTGCTTCCCAATTCAGGCGTCTGGATTCGCCTGAACGGCGGCAATAATTTTATTGGAGGCGGCGATTCCCGCACTAGAAATGTAATCTCTGGATTCGACTGGTATGGAATCTACCTCGATCGAGATTTAGGGGGGAACTCTATTGCCTCTAATATTATCGGGCTGGATGCCTTCGGTACCATTGCTATTCCGAATGGAAAGAGTGGCGTCTATGTAAACGAATCTGACGGAAATATATTCGGAACACCAGTGGTCGATACAGGAAACGTTGTTTCTGGAAATATAGAAGATGGGATTTCGATCAATCGCTCCAACAATACGAAACTGGGTAACAATCTGATTGGTTTGGACCCCACCGGCCGCAATCCCATGGGAAATGGGATTTACGGTATTGATATATCGACTTCGGTCGATACCCGAGTAGGCCTTGGCATTGGAGATGGCGGTAATACGATATCGGGAAACGGATCGCATGGCATAAACGTCCAGGGTTCTCCCGTGACGTGGATATACAACAATCATATTGGTACAGACATCACGGGAACGGGACCGGCCGGAAACGGCGGTAGCGGTATAAAAGTCGGATCTGAGACTATCATCGGCGGCAGCGACTTACAAGAGCAAAATGTGATCGGGTCAAATGCCGGGCATGGAATCGAGGCTGGTGGTACCGTGGGCATTTTTGGCAATTTCATTGGAACCGACCGTTCGGGCACCCTCGATCTTGGCAACCAGATGGACGGGATCAATCTGATAGGATCCGATCACGTTGTCGGCGGGGTGGATTCGAATCTCGCCAATACAATCGCCTACAACGTCGGGAGTGGAGTTTCGATGAGGAACCCGGTTGCCGTTCTGGGTAATTCGATCTTTAGAAACGGGAGATTGGGTATTGATAGAACCATATCAAGTAACGAAGACGATTTTGGGGTAGATCTTAGCCTTAGTTATCGGCCGGTACTGACCAAATTGGAGGGAGGCCGCGTTCGGATCGAATTGATGGGACTGAGCAACGCTGATTTTCGAGTCGAACTCTTTGGAAACGACGAATGCGATCCCTCGGGTTATGGCGAAGGCCTCGTTTTTTTGGATTATGAAATACTGACAACAGACGGTGCTGGCCAAGCCGATTTTATTCGAGATCTGCAGGCAATCGCCGGCCAGGAGATCATTACGGCGACTACGAGCGACCCGGAGGGTGCCACTTCCGAATTTTCGGCTTGCGCTGAGGTCGAAGTCATCCCATTAATTCAAGTTCAGGTGATGGAAGACAGTCTTAGTAGAAACTCAAAACCCATTCCCGATACGGAATTTCTCGTCGGGAAAGTCGACCTGTCTGTAACGGATAATCCGTTCGGTGAGCTTGAATCAATGACAACGGACGAGAATGGGATGCTTTTTCTGGATCCGGGGAAATATGCACCCGGAGACCCTGTCTATATCAAGACACCATCTGAATCCGTCCCCGCTGATAAATTACTTCACGATGCTGTCGACAATACACTCTACGAGAGAGCAGTCGATAATCTCGTTTTCAATGCATCAGGTAATATTAAGGCAGCTTTGCTGGATCTCAACGAGACCGAGATCACTCGAACGTACATGGGTCACGCAACATTCGGTTTTAATTTTGTCCTAACATTTGAATGGCCGGTCAATACTGGTTTTCTCCAGGCCTGGAGTAAAGTCCTTACTAACGCCAGTAATCTTCTCTACGATGTAACCAATGGCCACGCGTATTTGAACAAAATTGCCATTTATGACAAACGTGAAGTATGGAGGCATGCGGATGTTCAGATTTTCGCCCAGAATACGATGCAGCCCAAAGCGAGAGTCGGAGGTTCGCTACTTCTTCCGACCCCCAGCACTCTTCTTTTTGATGACGGCGATGCGAGCATCGTCATTCCACCTGTAAACTTCGACGGTACGCCGAGTGACAACATAAAGGATATGTACGGTGAGCCACTCGATCCCTTGATTTCAAGCAACGTAATCGGCCTCATGCATGAGTTGGGGCACTATTTATTTGGATTTTTTGATGAGTATGAAGACAACAGCGGCGCCACTGTTTGGCCAACAATCAATTTTGGAATCATGGATGACGAGCCAGCCAACGACTTGAGTTCAGAGATGTCCGCGGTTGCAACCGACATGTATATGGATACTGAGCAGTATCAAAAATTTCAGACAACGAATTGGCTCCAATTCAGGAATACGTTCAGCACATTTATCAGGGGCGTACCGGCAATTGCTCACTTACCTCAAGATTGGTACCTCTCCGACACTGAGCACATGGCTGGGCCCAACGCCGACCTTAGCGCCCCGGACCTGGATGTAGGGTCAATGATGACTTTCAATACGCAGGTAAGCCTCGAAGGCTTACCCAGAACGGCCTTCCTTCTTCTCGACGCCACGGTCGAACCTGAAACCCCCATTCCAGGAGCAAACGTAAGATTATTGAGAAGGATCATGGATGGTGCTCAATTCCAAGGTTGGGATATTCTGGATCAGGGCAAAACCATCGATTCTGGAGTTAATACTGGTGGAATTCGGGCTTTCGACTACGAAATCGGGGACGAGATTATCGCCAACTCTTCTGGCAAAAACTGGAAATTCTATTTCGATGATCCTTCCATTTCTGGAAAAGGAGCTAACCATGAAGTGGTCATCAGGCTTCAAAGTCCGTCGGGAAACAATACGTTTATATCGTCACTTCGATTTGATGCAGGAGGCCAGCTTCAACATGTGGTTTATTCCTCACTCCCCTTCTCGTCACCGCCGACGGTTGAGTTGCTTGACGGAAGCGTTTCAATTCCTGTAGAACACAAAGCGGAAGGTGACCTGTTGGTTGCTCAAGCCCCAGTAGGACTTTCCACAGGGATTACTCTGCTACTGACTGCCCCTGATGCTGACGGTCAACCCTTCCCGGTTCCAGAGGACGTAACGCTATTTCTAATTGACGCTGGCACCGAGAATCTATATTCAAGTGTTGCTAATCTTGAAATCACTCTGAATCCGAATACAACGGATATAGAGCAACTTGTTGTTCTCAGTTCTGATTTTCCAACGCCTCCAATCGGACTACCTGATTCCGTTCGACAGGTAAGTCGGTCGCACTCATTCGAGGGGTTCCCTTTGTCAGTTGCACCGTCTGGTCGCATTCAGATCGGGTTTAATACGGATTCGTTACGTGCTGACGTTTCAGAGGCGATTACGGTCTTCAAATGGGATCAGGACCAGTGGGTCTCGATTCCGACTACGTCGAATATTGAGAAAAGCACCGCATCTATTGAATTCAAAGATTATGGGGTTTACGCCGCATTCCTGGATCTGAGGAAAGCGACCGTCGTCAATGTGCAGCGTAGTGACGAAAAAGCGCTACCCTCATTAGTACTTCTGCACCAGAACTATCCGAACCCGTTTAATCCAAGCACGACGATCGAATATTCGCTTGCAACCCCGGAAAATGTCAATATCATTGTCTATGATCTACTTGGACGAAAAGTTAAAACGCTGGTGAACGAGTGGCATGGCATTGGTGAGTATCGTATTCAATTTGATGCCCGCCACTTGCCGAGCGGCGTCTATTTCTATGAACTTTCAGCCGGTCGTTTTACCGAGACGCGATCGATGCTCGTGTTGAAATAGAGTGTCAAATTCCTCTCAGATTCGCTAAGTCAGACCGGATATGAGTTCCGCTTTTTCTTCCCGAATCTGCTTCAATCCATCCTGGATGAGGGCGAAAATAATGATCCATGCAACGACTCCGATGATCACGTATTTCCCGTAAAAGGGCAGATAAAGCGGAGAATTCCAGAACATGTGCATCACGACGGCAATCGTGAAAATGCGCACGAATCGGACATCCGTCACCATGCCGAACTGGAATTTTCTCGGGCCTTTTACTTTCCAAAGCGCGGCTCCGCCCATCGCCGTCCAGACGATGTGTCCGAAAGGGGCCAACATTCCTCTGAGCATGATGATGTCCATCATCGCGTCCGGATCCGGACTGACGAGCAGCGTACGGAGGGCATATCCAGCGCTTTCGAAAGCGGCGAAACCCGTCCCGACGGCCGCACCAAAGAGAAGTCCGTTGAGCGTGTACCTGTATTTCGTCACGTTGACGACGATAAAAAGCGCGAGAAGCTTTCCGGGCTCTTCCACCAGTCCGGCAACCGAGGCGCCGAGCCAATTCAGTTCAAGCGCATAACTCACCTGAAAAAGAACCAGTGACAGAATCAAAGAAAGAATGCCGCCAACGAAAACAAGGCGCAACACCTCATAGAGGGAGACATTTCTGCGCGCGTTCACTTCCACGAAGAAAATGAGGGCCGATATCGGAACGGCAAATGAACCCACCATGATGAGCCCCGGAACGAGGTTCAGGTTGCCAAATTCCTTCCAGGCCTGCACGAACAGGAAATAGACAACGACCGCACCCACGAATGTTTTGAAGAACACCCACGGCCGTGGCCAGCTCGTATCGATGTCTGCGATGGCGGGTGTAGTTGATCTGGCCCCTACCGTAAAGTATTCCTCGACCTCATCTCGGGAGTGTCGTCTGAACACCTCATCAAAAAAATCGCGTAAGCTGAATCCTTCCAGTTTTTCGATTCCTGCTAACTTCGTCACCCGTTCCGACACTTTCGACGCAATTTGTTGGGCGCCCGAGATATCTTCGGAGTCAGGTTCGAGATCGGAATGAGGCTTTTCCAGGTCAGGCATGGCGATCTCCGGTGATAACGATTTCCAAAAGATCCGGATATTCCGGACGGCTGGGCCGCGGGTTCGGGTGCGGGACGAGTCGACCACTTTCACCGTTATTTAGGAAAAAGCAGGCGAATTGGCAAATGAGGGCTCTTGTTAGCCTGTCATATTCAGTGCAGAGGTGGGGTCTCCGTTGTTATATAGCTTTCATCGAAACGCCTGTAGAAACACCGAAAAAGCTCGATCCTTAGCGGACGACCTCCAGGTCTTCTATAAAGAAGTATCCATCGGGCTGTACGCGCAAAGAAAAGTGAATTGAATCCCCCTGGGTGGCACCTACGAGATGAAGCGTGTCGGCAATTTCAAAAGACATCTCCATGGCTTCCATGAAATCGCCGAGCTGCCCATGGGTAATTTTAACATGCTGGCCGCCGGGCAGGAGCTCGGAAATTCGACCGGCTCCTTCGAATACCCTTGAGGTCTCTACCGTGGACAGGCCCTCTGGTTCTGTCTGGCAGGAAACAATTACCGTTGCTACAACGGCAACGCTTAAAACCGTTTGGCTTAAGATCTTCATCTCAATTCGAAATCTCAGCCTGATGTCCTCGTAGGAATCGAAAAAGTCCCCCCTCGTCTTCCGACCGCAAAAAGTACTGCGAGAGGATGCCCAACGTTATTCCAAACGCAAGATGTGCCACTAGAGTCAGGAGGAAAAGTTCGGGCCACGCGAACCGGCTACCGAACGCTCCGAGCATCGGAGCAATTGGAGGAAGGGTCATCATTCCCAATTCGATAACGAGCGCCCATAGTGTAGCCCAGGCAATGGCCGATTTATATGAGCCGCGCCTGCCCCAAACGAAAGTATAGAAAAGACCGAAATTTGCTCCGTTCATAAGGTGGACGAAGAATCCTATCGGATAGAAGTAGGCGAAATTGCTACTTCCTGTAACCATTTTACCAAACATTTTGGGCGTATCTCCCGCTAGCCAACTGTTGATAACACCCATTTCTCGGAAGAAATCAAGGGACACCGTCGCAAGAACACCCACCCCGAGTCCAATGATGATACGCCGAAACACATCTGGGTAGTGGCTTCTTGAATACCAGGCAATTCCAATCAACAACAGAAGAGCTGGGATATAAACGAATGGAACATACCAGACAGCAAATTCATGGGCCGTTATGATGACTTTCGGCCCAAGTGATACCTGTTGAATGTACTGTGCGTACCCGAATGAGAGGGTTACCAACTGAATGGGTACGGCCCCACCTGCGATGAATGCCAGAAGTATGAGTACAGCTCGCTTTCGATCCTTCATAACAGTGTAATCATGTTTGTTGGGTGGCTCAAGAATTCACTTCTGCGACAATCGTCCGAACAACCGCATCCAACTCTGCTGCAATTTCGGATAGCCCTTCGTATGCCTCGAAAAGATGTTCGGGCTGTTCATAGCGTACCATAACCTTCCCATTTGGCGTTTCCACGACGACTACTTTCAGAGGAGGGGCAATCCCGGCGTTCCTATTGGCGGCTATGATTCGCTTCATATATCGGGGATGAAAGAACAGGATTTGTGTCATCCCGCCACTTTGGACATCTACCATTCGCAGCATTCGTTGCGCATCGATTTCGAGAACGACCATGAGATTCTGCTCCTCGATCGCACCTTTCAGAATATTAACGGTGTCGTCGAAGTCATAATTCGATGGCGTCGTCACGAGAAATTCCGGTGGTGCCGGTCCCGCCTGTTGAGAGATGGAGATCCGGACCGAAATTGGAAGAAGAAAGAGAGAGATAAGTGCAATTCGCAAGATGTATATCGGGTTTTTCATTTTTTATCAGTAGTTGTACCGAGTGTCGCTGGTGTCGCCATTTACGCCGCACAGCAACTCAGCTTTTCAATGTCCTTTCCGAATGAGATCGCTGCCAGCTTGATGCCCTCGCTGAGCGTGAGGTAGGGATGAAACGTCGATTTGATCTCGTCGACTGTTATTCCGTATTTGATAGCAAGGGAGACTTCCATGAGAAGCTCACTTCCCTCCGGTGCGAGTATGCGTGCCCCTATCAGCCGATCCGTCGCAGTATCTCGCAGTAACTTGATGAATCCTCGGGTATCGCGGGCAGCCAATGCACGCGGAACGTGCTTCAGGTCGAGTTTCGTAACCTCGTAGTCGATTCCTGCGGCCTCCGCTTGCTGTTCGTCCAACCCTACGCCAGCCAGCTGAGGATCCGTGAAAATGACCCATGGAAGCGCCGTGTAGTCCCGCTCTTTCTGCATGGAATGTGGCCCATTCTCCGCAGCGAGACTCCCTTCATACGCCGCTGTATACACAAACTGGTGCTCGCCGATCACATCTCCAGCGCCAAAAATATTGGGTACACTGGTTCGAAGAGTTTCATCGACCGTAAGGAATCCTCTTTCATCCGTCTCAATGCCCAATGCTTCGAGGCCGATATTCTCGGTATTTCCCGTTCGACCCGTCGCCAATAGAACGTGAGATCCTTCGAGGGTGGAGCGCTCATCTGAGATGAGTACGTCTATTTCAATATGACCGTCGACCTCGCGAACTTCCTCAACGTCGACCCCTGTCTTGATCTCCACACCATCTTCCTCAAGAAACGCGCCGAGAGCAGCGGTTATTTCTTCAGACTCAGTCTTTAGAACTCGCGCCGATCTCTGAAGCAGTATCACTTTCGAGCCGAGTCGGGCGAGCATCTGCGCGTTTTCCAATGCGACGTAGCCACCGCCGAGAACGATCAACCGGTCCGGAAGCTCAGGCAGCGAATAGAGCGTCTCGTTCGTTAGATATGGCACGCTGCCGATTCCGCTGATGGGCGGAACGAATGTGCGTGTGCCGGTGGCAATCAGAATATTATTCGTTGTAAATATGCTTCTTCCTGCCTGAACAGTATGCGAATCGATGATGGTGGCTCTTTCGTCAACCACACTGATATTGGCATCTTCCGCAACAACATCGGTGTATTTACTTTTTCTTAGACCCTCGACCAACGCCTGCGTTTGAAGCGTGATTGCGCCGAAGTCTGAGATCCGGCTTTCCGATTCAATTCCATCAAAACCATGATTCATAGTTCGGTGATGCGCGTCGGCAGCCCGAATCATGACCTTGCTCGGGATACAACCGACGTTTACACAGGTACCTCCGATCGGAAGCCCGTCGTTAATGATGACGGCACGCCCGCCAAGCTCACTCGTCTTGATGGCTGCTGAAAATGCGGCAGATCCCCCGCCTACGATCACAAGATCGTAGGTCTGGGTACTCGACTCGTTCTCTTCGTCTGTGGAGGGTTCGCGGTCCACTCCATTGTTGTCAAACTCAGCTTCCATCACAATGCACCCACTTTCAGTTTCGCTGGATAGCCAACGTTCGCCGTGGCTACTTCCATATCGTTGATTGAGACTCGTGTTGGATCGAAACGCACCACTGCCTGTGGCGGCTCGAACGTGACAAGTGCTTCCTCTACTCCGTCGAGATTGGTGAGCGCGCGAGACACCGTGATATTGCAGGCGGCACACGTCATACCGTCAACTTCGAGAACAACCTGGCTCAATCCTTGGAGTTCAGCGGTAATGGCACTGGTATCGTGGTCCCACGTGCCCCGAATAATCCAGGGAGAGGCTATCAATCCTGCGGTGATCAATAAGCCGATGGCAAGAAATGATCGTCGCGCGGTCTTGCTCATCTCACCTTCGCAATCACAGTCAGGCCTCCGCGAGCGTTGGATTTCTCGGAAGACAACGTATCCGAACGCAACCACGGCAATAGCGATAAAAAACGGTCGGTAAGGCTCCATAGCCTTGAATGATCCGACGAATGATCCGCCCACGCCGAGTGTAACGAGTGCAAGTGGTATCGTACAGCATGCAGATGAAAACACACCAGCGCCCAGCGCGCCCATCATGCCCCAGTTCTTTTTGTTTGGTTCTGTCATTTCTCGCTGTGAGTAAGATTCACTAATTGTCCAGCGGCCTCAAATGTGAGGTAAATATCAGATTCGGCCTGCTGCCCAAAAAGGGACTCGAGCATGTGGGCGAACGGGTTCTCTGAATAGATATGGTAATACAGTGTCTGTGCGTCGCGCCGTGACTCGACCAAGGCCTTCTCTCTTAGAATTTTCAGATGCCGTGATACGGCTGGTTGTGAGATGCCGCAGACATCGGACAGGTCGCACACGCAAAGCTCACCGGCTCGCCATAGCACGTATAAAATCCGTAAACGCGTTTCATTACCGGCTGCAGACATAAAGGCCGACAGGGCAACAATGTGATCGTTCGAAAAAGCATCTTTTCTGAGCGATTGAAGTTTCGCAGCATCGACGTTCGTTCGAATGCATGTTCGATCCGTTAACTCTTTTTGAGGCATTATATAACCGATATGTTAATAAACTTGCTCTAATATAACCGTTATGTTATAATGTTCCGTGGGCTGTCGCGAGAAACCGTTACAGCCACCGCGTTTCGCGGAACTACCCACCCGCCAGAATCAACGGAAGATCAAATGAAAGCAATACTGAATACAGTGGCTGTCCTGGTATTTTTATTCATCTCTGCAACGACCGGTTTTGGCCAATCATCGGATGTTCGCCACCGCGGCGTTTCAGAAATGAACGAGGGCACGGTAAGAAAAGTGTACGTCGATAAACCGCTTGTCGGTGCAAAAGGATATGTAGTCGGCGACTGGGACAAAGGACAGGTGAGAGTGGAAGTGAAGAATTTCCCATCGTCCGACACAGGGTACGAGGTGTTTCTGTTTGAGATCGACGCCCACGCCTACATTTCCAAGATGTTTGTCGATGGCGACCCAGAAAAAGGCATTGTTTCTGAACCACCACCGTTCGGCGATGTAGCCGGTCTGATTACCCAGTGGTATAGCCTCGGCGATATCGAGATGAACGAGGATGGTACCGGCACACTTGAGTACCGGGAGGGCGACAACCTTTATGAAACGGGCCTAAACATGATGTTCATCCTGGAGAAGGTGACCCCCGGTCGCCACGACGGCCCCGAGGATACCAGTAAACTCATGGTCGAGTGCAATGGCCCCCTAACTGGAACTAAGGGTTCAGAAGGCATGGAAAAAGCCATAAAAGTCTTCTCGATGTAGACTACAGCTCGGTATGAGATTTTTTTCAGCTGGGGTCGTAAAGTCTGGCTACTATATAACACCAACTTCATTTATTTGAACCTAAGCACTGCACCTGCCTTCTGGTAGAGGCAGCTTGACCACCCCTGTCTTCGGGCAGGATCGTATTATTTTACTGCGCCTCCATGAACTCGAGAATTGGACATTCGTGTGTTGAGCCGCGACCTGAGCAACAGGATACAAGCTCATCGAGAGCGGTTTTAATCCGCTGCAGATCAACCATCTTGAGTTCTATGTCTCTGATTTTCTCATTGACTTGACGCTTCACATCTGCTCTGTCCGAATCAGGGGCGAGACTGAGCGAAAGAAGCTCGAGGATTTCCTTCAAAGTAAATCCTAAATCCTGCGCGCGTTTGATGAAACGAATGCGCGTAATGTAGTCCTCTGAATACATCCGATATCCAGATCCTGTCCGCCGAGGCTCCGGGATCAGCCCTCGCTGTTCGTAATAGCGCACAGTTTCCAGAGTGACACCTGTGATCTTAGCGAGCTGTCCTCGTTTCATCTGTTGGTTCCGTTTGAGCTGCGTCTCCATATTTGCATCGAGCAATTCATCGCGTGTAGAAAACCAGGCTTATCTAGAATACCAGGCGTGCACTCAAAATGAAAACAAAGTCGTTTTCGAGCGCCGAACCATTCAATTCTTGTACCATGGGTATCTGAATAGCGGTCTCAAAAATAACGCGGCGAGTGATGTATTGAATTCCGGGATCCACATACCAAACGATTCCGCCGGAGTCGATATCCCTGGTACCATCAATGCTATTTCTATCGCGCCGGATCAGGTTCGACTCGAGATTCGCATATAGGTAATTGGGCACACCCTTACCCAGCAGACGTGGTAGAATACGAACCTTTGAAGCGACGTCCACGCGGGCCTCGTCTCCGAACCGGAATCGATCAGCGGTGCCGTTAAACTTATACGAAAGGGATACGTCAATTTGCCAGGAAAACGTCTGGCGCGTCAACACAGCACCAATGAGCGGATCCCACGATCCCGAACCCAGCTGAAAAGAACGTGGCAGCAATCCATTTTCGTCGGACGTGTTTTTGGATCCGGTAGGTACTTTGACACCTGCAAATGGCGCGATTCGGAATGTAGCCCCGCGATCGTTTTTCTGATAAACAGTGTATCGAAAAAAAGCTCGGGCATCAGCCAGTCCGGAAACTTCTCGTTCGACTCGACCTGTCGGACCGTTGATTTCGAGCTGCTTGTGAAGTATCGGGAGTACGCCGAAGACTGCCAGTTTTGGCGTTACTCCGTAAACAAGTACAGCGGGAAACATGAGAACAGTCAGTTCACGGTTCATGGCTGAGTGGTCGCCGCTCGATCGCAATACTTTCGCCTGAACGCGAACTATGCCCACGCCCCTGGCAACGGGTAATGCCGTATTTGTCGTGATCTGCGCACTGACTGGCGCTGCAGGAAGCAGAGTGACTCCTGAAACCAGGGCCATCCACACCACCATTCGGATGAGTCTGACACCCATCGAGGTCAGTCTCATCAGCGCCTTCCGATCGAATCCGTCTCCTTGGCCGCGGCTTTGTCTTTTTCAGCATACGTGATTTCAGTCACCGTGAACCCGGCATCCTTGACGGCGGCCCGGATTTCCTCGTCCGT